>JAILQA010000191.1 GCA_024699205.1 Treponema sp.
TATTTGAGGGACTCGCTCAGTAACGGCAAGGTCAGAACCACCATTGAAGCCAAGCCAGCCGAACCAAAGAATGAAAACTCCGGCTACAGTCATAGGAATGTTGCAGCCTTGAATCTCACGAGCCTTAGTTTTTCCTGTGTCATAATCCTTTACAAAACGTCCCTTGCGCGCACCAAGAATAATAATTCCTGCAAGACCGACGTAACCGCCAACCGAATGAACTACTGTAGAACCTGCAAAATCAACAAAACCAATTTTATAAAGCCAGCCCGCAGAATCTGAAATGAAGGATGGTTGAATACCGTTCCATGCCCAGTGTCCGAAAACCGGATAAATAATTGCTGAGATGATGAACGTTGAAATTATATACGAAGAATACTTCATTCGTTCTGCTACAGCACCGGAAACTATTGTTGCACTTGTTGAACAGAACATTGCTTCAAAAAACAGGAAGTTGCATAGGTCAAAGGAAATATTCTTAGTTCCTCCTGCTAAAAAATGTGAGGTTCCAATCAGTCCGCCTTTAGAAAGTCCGAACATTAATCCAAAACCACAAATCCAATATATAAATAATGAAATACCGATGTCGGTAAGATTTTTGATTGCTACGTTAATACTGTTTTTTTCTCGGGTAAGCCCTGATTCTACCATTTGGAATCCTGGCTGCATAAAGAATACAAGTGAGCCGCAGACAGCAACCCAGACTGCATTAATCAAATCATTCATAATAGCACCTCCAGCATCTGTTGATTTGAGCATAAAAAAGGCGCGGAATTTTTGAATTCCGCGCCTTTGCTTGCGTTTGATACGGTTTTATAACATTTTTTTACATTGCCTGTCAACCTCTCTCACAATTTCTTTTTTCGATTCCACGGGATGTCCGGCACGATATGTCCGACATCTTGACGAAGGCCCCTATTTTCTGTTAAAATATTCATCAATTCGGGCCATTAGCTCAGCGGTTAGAGCAGAGGACTCATAATCCTTTGGTCCTAAGTTCAAATCTTAGATGGCCCAAGTTATATTTAGAAAAATCCCATTCGGCAGTTGCTGAATGGGATTTTTTTTTATATAGTTAAAATATATTCAAAAAATACGAGGTAAAAAATGAAAAAGACTAGTTTATTTGTTTTGTTAGCCTGTTGTGCAGCATTGATTTTTTCTTCCTGTGCAAGTATCCCTAAGAAGGCAAAACCTGGTGATACGCTTGTGATTGGGCGTGCTGAGGTTTATTCACATGATTACATCTCCTTGTATGGTGTCAAAGTGAACGGTGAATTATGTTACAACATAGAAATAACCATTAAGGATATGATTCATGGCGGTGAAAAAATTATTAGAACAAATGAAGAAGGATTCTTTTGTATAAAAGGATTGAAACCAGCTGTAAGTTATGGAATCACTAAAGTTCTTTATAAATCTTATGGAAGTGACGGTGCCTGGTTCCAGAATTCTGTTCTTATAAATAATCCCGAGACATTTATTCCATATGATAATATGGTTTTAAATCTTGGCACCACCCATTATGATTTTGACGGCAAAAAAAATTGGGTTACCTGGCGAAGAATGGATACTGAAAAGGTAAAGAAATACTTTTTAGATCTGCATGAGGAAGAAGATTCCGAATGGTTTAATAAAGAAATAATTGACTGGTAGAAATAAATGCAAAAAGCGGATGATTTGTTATTACAAACCACCCGCTTTTTTTATAATTATCAATTGTTAATTCTTAATTAGTTTTTAACGTCTCCCCAATTGGAGGCTCGATAAATCTCGCCCCAGGCAATTTAGTTGGATGAGACTAAACTAATGCTGGCGCATTAGTTTTTAACGTCTCCCCAATCGGAGCCGTCTTCAGTGATGATTCCGCCGTTGGCGTCGAAGTGGATTTCGCGGAATTTAACGTTGCGTTTCTGGTTGATGCCGTTAGAGCGTTCACAGTCGTGGTAGAACAAATACCATTTTCCCTGATATTCAAGAATAGAATGGTGTGTTGTCCAGCCGAGAACAGGAGTTAAGATTTTTCCGCCGTAGGTGTATGGACCGTAAACATTCTTACTGGTTGCATAGCAGAGGAAATGAGTTGTTCCTGTTGAATAAGTAAAATAGTAGGTATCACCTTTTTTGAATAACCATGGGTCTTCAAAGTAGCGGCGGTCTTCATCACCACCTGTAAGAGGTTTTCCATTTTCATCTGTAATTACTAAATCGCGGTAGTCTTCTGCAAGCTCAGTCATGTTGTCTTTCATTAATGCGATTTTTGGTGTGCAGGCTGCTTCATCACCTTTTGGTTCTTTGTTATCAGCTGACCATTTATTATTTTTATACTGATCTAATTGTCCACCCCAAAGTCCGCCTGCTGTCAGATAGTATTTACCGTCTGTATCAGGGAACATACAAGGGTCGATAGAATAAGTGCCCTTAATATAATCTGCTTCTGGTTTGAATGGTCCTTCTGGTTTATCACCAATTGCAACTCCAATTCTGAACATTCCAGTTTTGTCGCGGGCAGGGAAGTAGAAATAATATTTTCCGTTTCTTTCTACACAATCAGGAGCCCAAAGCTGTTTGCTTGCCCAAGGTACATCGTTAATATTAAAAACACAACCGCAGTCTCTTGGATATGTTTCTGTATCTGGCATTTCGTAAACATGATAATCTTTCATGTCATACTGATCGCCATTATCGTTACTTTCTACGTCAATATCTTCATCATGTGATGGATAAATGTAAATTTTTCCATTGAATACGTGAGCAGAAGGATCTGCTGTGTACAAATCTTTTACAAGTGGTCTTTTCTGTATCATAAAAATCCTCAAATTAAATTAATAAATATATTTTTTAGCATAGCAATGCTTTTTTCAATAAGACATTTTCCCTAACATTGAATTGTTCCGGGACATTCATTTTCTGCATTACGAGCCGCACACCAGGTTCCTTTTTGCAGGGCTTTTTCAAAATCGCCGGAATATGTGTATTCATACAGAAATCCTGCATTGAAGCTGTCGCCGCAGGCAGTTGTATTTACGGCTTTTACAGAAATTATAGGACATTCTGCAAAATCACCATTTTTAGCCGCAAAAGTTGATTCGGTTCCCCGGGTCACAATTATAATATTTTTCAATTCTTTGCTTTTCTGAATAATCAGGGATTTTAACTGCTCTTCGGATTCAGATTCTGATTCAGATTCTGATTCGGATTCTGAATGTTTTTGTTTATCACAAAATGTAGAAAGAAATTCTTCTTCATTAATTTTTATGATTGATGGAGTGCAGACTTTTAAGGTTTCAAGCAAATCTTTACCGTGATAATCGGCAAGAAAAATTTTCCCAGCATCCACAGCGGCTTTTGCAATTAAAGGATAAGCTTCATCACTCCAGACAGAAGGGCGGCTTCCTGCAAGAAGAACTGCATCATGTTCCTTAATATTTATTGGAAGTTCGACTTGAAGCAATTGTTTTTCCTGCCTTTTAAATTCTTTTGTAGGCTTGAAAATTGGTTCACTAACGACAAGCTCTGTTGTAGTTCCTTTTGTTTTATCCAAAAGGGTCCAGCATTCCCTTGTATTTCCGGGGATTTTTATGAACATTAAGTTAAGATTATCCTTTTTTGCAAGGAAGTCAAAATCTTTGTAATTATTTATTCCAAGAGGACAAAAGGTCGTAACGCAATCCCTCTCCAGCTGAGCAAGAATTCGCGCGGAATTTACAGCTTTGCCAGATGCATCTATTCTGTAATGCTCGGAACGGTTTACGTGTTCAAGTTGTACGCTGTTGAATGTGATTGTGCGTTGGAGAGTTGAACTAAAACAAATACAAAAAAACTTCTTCATTTTTTAACGGTTCTTCGATTATCGTCTGGAGCTGACCGGACTTGAACCGGCTACCCTTTGATTGCGAACCAAATGCTCTACCAGATGAGCTACAGCCCCAAATTAGCAGGGCTTCCGCATTATAAATAATTCAATTTACAAAAAAACTCACGACCTCACGCCAATTTATCCTTTAAATATT
>JAILQA010000197.1 GCA_024699205.1 Treponema sp.
ACGCCAACAAGGTCCCAGTCTATAATTTCAGACCATGCATCTTTGTATGCTTGAATACTGTTAGCAGGAAGATAAAGCGTAAATACTTTTTCACCCTCCGCTTTTGGCTTCAATTCAGGCAAAGTGGAAGCTTCAATTACAGGCGGTTCAACAGGATAGCAAAACAATTCATTAAGCGCAGAACCTGCAAATGCAGAACCTCCAATCTTTTCTATTTTTTCGGGAATTATAAAGGATTTAAGAGAAGTACAACCATTAAACATATTTTTTGTTATTTCTTTTAGCTGAGGATTTAAGGTTATAGAATCAAGCCTTTTACAGGAATAAAAGATTTTATCCCCTAAGGGTTTACTTTTGTCATCTTCAAGGGGGTCGATAAGGTTAAAGTTTTCGACTGTTGTTAAAGCAGAACAATTATTAAAAACCTCTGCACCAATAGTTTCTATGGTTGAAGGAAGTTCTATGGTCGAAAGTGAAGTACAACCGTAAAAAGTCAATTCTTCAAGGGTAGTTATTTTTGTAGTTTCCAAAGCAATTGATGACAGGACAGAACAGTTATAAAAGGCCCTCTTTCCAATTGTTTTTATACCTTCAAGAGTATCAGTCATGCCTGCTTCCTGATTTCCTTCTGATGTACTGCCAGAACTTCCAGATGATTTTTTATAAATCTTTGTCAATTTTTTACAACCTTCAAAACAACTTTCTGGGATTTCTGTAATCCCTGCTGGAATTGCAATTTCTGAAAGATTTGAACATTCCTTAAAAGATGGCATATATACAAGATTATCAGGAAGATTAATTTCCTTAAGCGAAGATGCTTTTTCAAAGGTATCAATTTCTGTAACTGAATCGGGAATTGTAATTTCAGAAAGCGAGCTCATATTTGTAACATCAGCAAAAAATATTTTTACTACCGGCATTCCCTGTACATTTTCCGGGATTTCCAGCTGAGACGAAATATTATTAAAAGTTAAAATAACACCATTATTACCTTTTGATAACTCTATAAGCGAAATTGTTACATCAATATCTTCATTTCCCAAATCAGTCTTCATATAACTGCATGAAGCAAAAAATAGAATAATCAACATAAAAAAAGCCAGCTGGATTTTTTTAATTCCTCTTTTTTTCATCATCCCCCCCCTCTAAAAACGCCTTGAAGGAACAGAAAAGGTTACTCCCACATTCATTTGTGTGACAGCATCATAAATTGATTTATTTTTTCCATTTTTATCTTGAATGGAAATCCATGGGTGGAAGAAGAAATTAACTGAAACATGGGCAGCAATATAATCAGTAAAGTAATAACGAAGTTTTACAGGAAGAGCCAAACCACTTGAATAAATAAGGGTATTTACAGTATTTAAGCTACTTTCTTCTTTTGTAATATACCAGGTCTGGGTAAAGCAAATACCGGCTGAAGCAACAAGTTTTGGAAAAATATAATAAGCAAAAGCAATTTCTGGAGTGTATAAGGTAGCAATAAGAGAAGAGGAAGTGTCACTGTTTTTGCTGGAACCAATATCTCCGCCAATTGCAGATGAAATGCCGAAACGATTGAACCAGCCTTCAGCCAAGTCTACCAATATTTTTCCATGAAAATAATTATTGTTAAACTTTGGGTCTAAATCATAACCAAATGACAAATTATAATTAGTTTGAAGCGCGAAAGCCTGATATTCATTTTGCTGGGAATAAAGCGATGTGCATAAAAAAAATAGTAAAATGGAAATCACAAAGCGAAACTTCATAATTCCCATTTTACTATTATTTTCTAATAATGTGAATTGATTCTATCTTATTTTACAAGAATGAACTCTACGCGGCGGTTCTTCCAGTTGTTATCTGTATCTTTAGAATCAACAACAGGTTTTGTACCACCCATACCTTCTGTAGTAACGTTGTTTGCATTAACTCCCTTCTTTACAAGGTAAGCTTTAATTGCATCTGCACGTTCCTTAGAAAGAGGCATAAGGGCACGTCCCCAAACGCGAGGATTATCTATAGTCTCTTCGTCAACATTGTCAGAAAGTCGGTTAGCATGTCCCTGAATAGTTACTTTGTAATCAGTGAACTTCTTGAGGATTTCTGCAATACGATTAAGAATCTCTACGTTCTTCTGAACCTGTTCAGCTGTAAGTTTTGCGTTTGATTCCTGGAAGTTAGCTGCATCTGATTCAAAGATGATAGAAGGAACTGCCATCTTGAGAATATTGCCTTCGCGGATAACAAGAACATCAACAGGAATAATTCCATCAAC
>JAILQA010000179.1 GCA_024699205.1 Treponema sp.
GTCCTTACCGGAACATTAGACAGTCAGATAGAAGGTGCAGACCTTAAATCGTTTGATAATTCTACTGAAGGAAGGGCAAAACTTGAAAATACAATTTTAGCTGCATCAAATCTTCTTTTTACTGAATACAATGAAAAACCTGATTTATCTGCTGTTTTAGATTCTGCTGATAAAGAAAAAGCTGTCCGTGAATACGCTGATGAGCTTTCTCAAAAATTGTGTAAGGCACGTGCAAAGCAAATTCAGGAAGAAAGTTTATATTTTTCTCGCCGCATGCAAAGTTCTAAAAAGGCATTTTCAGCTGCCATTGAAGAAATTGCAGCTGTTGCATCCGGTAAAAAACAGCATCTTAGTGAAATTTCGTCAGATGAAAATCCTGTTTTTAAAGCGGCTTATCTTGTTGCCAAATTTGATGATATAGAGTTTAAAACTATCGTTGGTAAAAATTATGATACCAGCGATGCTTTGTTTGATCTGGCAAAAGACAACAATATACGTGTTCGTTCTATAACACTTCGCAAAAAATGGTGGACTAAGGACAATGGTGCTTTATTCGGATGGTATAAATCAAAATCAGAAACTGAAGATGAAGATTTAATGGAACCATGTGCTCTTCTGCCTGAAAAATCAGGCGGTTATGTCTGTGTTCTTACTGTAAGTAATAAAAGTGAAATTGTAACTGCGGAAAATGTTCAAAATATTTCTACAACTGCATATATGTTTTATAAACCGCTTCCTAGTATCCGCATTACACTTAAAAAGCTTCTTGAGTTTGTATTTGTTTCAAAGAAGATTTTTTCAGATTTTTCATGCTTCATTGTGCTTGGTCTGCTTAGTGCTTTAGCAGGGCTTTTTATACCGGAATTGACAAGAGTTTTTATGGACTCAATTATTCCTCAGGCTGCAAAAAATATGGCTGTACAGATTTCCGTTCTTGTTTTGTTATGTGTTTTTTCTGCAGCGATATTTGATTTTGAAAAGTCACTTGTCATGTTCCGGATGGAAAACAGTTCTGATTTTAAATTACAGTCTGCAATAATGGACAGGCTTTTAAAGCTCCCGACTTCATTTTTCAAATCTTATACGGCCGGTGAACTTGCCCAGAAAGTTCTTTCAATAACTCAGATTCGAATGCTTGTGTTTGATACACTGTTAACCAGTGCCATGACTTTCCTTTTCTCTTTTGTCTATTTATTCCAGCTGTTCAGATACAGCAGCTACATGCTCAAATGGAGTATTTTATTTTGTTTAATTCCTATTTCAATGAGTGTTATTATTGCTTTATCTAGTCTTAAATGGAATAAAAAGGAAATTGAAACTAAGAATAAAATTTCCGGTATGCTTTATCAATTTATGATTGGAATTAACAAACTTGTTATGACATCTTCAGAAGACCGGGCTTTTTCAGTTTGGGCTAAGTTGTTTTCAAAACAGAATGAATGTATGTACAAAGCCAACTGCTTTAATATGATATCTGCAACTTTTTCGAGCAGTTTTCCGCTTCTTGTAACGCTTTCATTTTATGGAATATTTATGTCGGCTGTTTCAAACGGTAAAATGACTTCTCTTTCTACCGGTAGTTTTTTAGCTTTTATGGCTGCTTATTCTTCGTTTCAGACAGCACTTATTTCAACTATAACTGCAATAATCAGTTCAGTAGATATTATTCCGCTTTATTCTCAGGCTAAAACTATCCTTGATGCACAACCTGAAATTCAGGAATCTAAACCTGCTGTTTCAGGCCTTACTGGAAACATTGAAATAAGCCATGTAAGCTTCCGTTATAGTCCTGACACTCAACTTGTATTAAACGATGTTTCTATGAAAATTGAAAAAGGGGAATTTGTTGCGATTGTCGGCGGTTCTGGTTCTGGAAAATCAACTCTTATGAGGGTTTTACTCGGCTTTGAAAAACCTGAGGCAGGTACGGTATTTTTTGACAATCATGATTTATCTTCTCTTGATGTTGGAAGCGTAAGACGTAATATGGGGGTAGTTTTACAAAATAGTACCGTAATGCAGGATTCAATTTTTGCAAATATTACAGGTAATACGGCTCTTACAATGGATGATGCATGGAAGGCTGCTGAGATGGCAGGCCTTGCAGATGATATACGTGCAATGCCAATGGGAATGCATACACTTGTTTCTGCCGGAGGCGGCACTCTTTCCGGTGGACAGAGACAGCGTTTAATTATAGCCCGGGCAATAGCCAGAAATCCAAGCATATTGATTTTTGATGAAGCGACAAGTGCTCTGGATAACCGTACTCAGGCACAGGTTAGTGCAAGTCTTGAATCTTTGAATGTTACACGTATTGTTATTGCACATCGATTAAGCACTATTATAAATGCAGACCGTATTTATGTGCTTAATCATGGTGTTATAGAAGAATGTGGTACATATAATGAATTAATTAAAAACGGCGGCTATTTTGCAGAATTGGCCAAGAGACAGCAGGCTTAACGGAGGTCTGACTATGAAAAAAGTATTGTGTATTGCTGCTATGGTGCTTGCGTTGGTGTCCTGTTCCAGAAGTGATAATCCAATACAAAAGCGTGAAATTGAATCTACAAAACTGTTGCGCAAAAAACATAAAATCAAAATTGCAGTAGCAGGTCCATGGGCTCAGAATAGAAACTTAATGCTTGAAGGTATTGACCTTGCCTGTGAACAGTTGAATGAAGAAGGCGGAGTTCTGGGCGCGCAGATTGAAATTATAAAATATGATGATAATGGAAATCTTGAGGGGGGAGGAAAAGCCGCCTATCAGATTGCTTCAGATAATCAAATTTGCGCAGTAATCGGACATCCTTTTTCTGCAATTTCGCTTTCAAATTCTCTTATATATCATTACTACGGTCTTTTGATGTTCAGTCCTACTTCTACAGGTACAGATCTTACACAGCAGGGCTTGCCTTATGTATTCCGAAATATTCCGGATAATGATGCAATTGGTATTGAAGCAGCACTTTTCTGTAAAAAATCAAACTGGAATAGAGTTATTATTTACTATCTTAATAATTCCTATGGTGAAGGTCTTGCAAATGTTTTTGAATTACAGTGTGGTTCAAGTTCAATTGTTATTCCAGACCGTGCAAGTTATGAAAATGTTTACGGCATTTACGACTATAGTGATATAGCTAAAAACTGGAAGAACAACTATGTATTTGATGCTGTATTTATAGCAGGATCAATGCCGCAGATTGCTGAAATTGTTTCTGTTTTCCGTGATAATGGAATTACTCAGCCGATTATCGGTGGAGATACATTTGATATTTCTACATTCTTTACGATTGGTGATAACTATAAGGAAGATAATGTATATTGCGTTTCAAATTTCAATATTGATTCCAAAAATCAGAAGTTCATCGATTTTAGGGAAGCTTTTATAAAAAAGTACGGACATGATGTAGATCAGCATGCTTTGCAGGGGTATGATGCGTTAAAAGTACTTGTAAATGCAATTGGAATGGCTGGTTCTGTAAAGCCAGATGATATTGCGCGTGCTTTACGAAATGCACGTATCTGGGATGAAGGTGCCGGTCCTTATTGTTTTGAAGAAAACGGAAATATTAAACAACGTGTTCTTACTGTCAAAAAAGCGGGTAATGGAGAATTTAAGGCGGTAAATTGATGCTGGTAATTAAGAAAAATCTTTTTAAGCTTTTATGTATTTCTTTAGTTCTGTCAACTTCTCATGTTTTTGCGCAGGCTTCAGCCGGGGCATACAAGCCTGATTCTTACCCGCCGGATGTTCAGCGGATTTTTTCCCGTGGGGAACTGATTGTTGCAATGTATGAAAAAGATCTGTTTCCTTTTTTTTACAAGGCATCAGACGGAACTTTACAGGGATTTGATATTGACCTTGCAAAAAAAATAGCAAAAGAACTTGATGTAAAATTGCGTTTTGTGAACAGTCCGGATTTTGAAGGCGTTATTGATTTAGTGGCTTCTAGAAAAGCTGATATGGCAATTTCTCATCTCAGCGTTACTTCAAAACGCGCACTTCGCTGCCGTTTTTCAAAGCCGTATCTTGAATCAGCTACATTTCTTATTGAAAACGGTAAAGGCCGGTCTCCGTCCTCAGATAATGCAATTTTTGTTGAACTTGAAACTTCTTCGTATATTGGTTTTGCAAAGCATACTTATCCAGAATGTCATGTAATTACAAAGCCTGACTGGGACGGCGTTATGAAAGCGCTTGTAAAAGGAGAAGCCCAGTATTCAATTCGCGATGAAATAGGTGCTAAAACTTATATTAATGATAACAGACGTTATGCACTGCATTTAAATCTTATTCCGCTTGATGAAGTAAAAGACTTTATTTCTATTGCGCTCCCTTCAGATTCCGTGCAGCTGGAGCATTGGATAAATCTGTTTCTGGATATGAATGATTATCCAAAAAGT
>JAILQA010000217.1 GCA_024699205.1 Treponema sp.
CAATCCTCATAAAATTATATAAATAGATATACCTACCAAAGTAATAGGTAATACGGGTAAACAAAACAAAGATTTATATGGAGGCATATTATGAAAAAAAATCTTTTAAAATTACTTGCAGCAGTTGCATTATTACTTGCTGTTGCACCGCTTTCTGCTAAACCAAAGTTCAGAACAGTAGAAAAAATCAAAAAAAGCGGAACCATTAAAATTGCAGTTTTCAGCGATAAAAAACCTTTCGGTTATGTTGATGAAAACGGTAAATATCAGGGTTATGATGTTTATTTCGGCGACAGAATTGCAAAAGATTTGGGCGTAAAAGTTAAATACGTTCCTGTAGAAGCCGCTGCTCGTGTCGAAGTATTGCAGACTGGAAAAGTTGACCTTGTTCTTGCAAACTTTACAGTTACTCCAGAACGCGCAGAAAAAGTTGATTTTGCTCTTCCATATATGAAATGTGCCCTCGGTGTTGTTTCCAACGAAAATGATTATATTACTGATGTTGAACAGCTCAAAGGAAAGACTCTGATTGTTTCAAAAGGAACAACAGCAGAAACTTACTTCACAAACAATTATCCGGAAGTAAATCTTTTGAAGTTCGACCAGTATTCAGAAGCCTACAATGCACTTTTAGACGGACGTGGAGTTGGACTTTCTACAGACAATACAGAAGTTCTTGCCTGGGCTATCGAAAATCCTGGATTCGCTGTTGGAATTGAATCTTTGGGAAGCCTTGATACAATTGCTCCTGCAGTAACAAAAGGAAATACAAGTCTTTTAGACTGGATTAACAAAGAAATTGAATCTCTCGCAACTGAAAGATTCTTCCACGCTGACTACGAAGCAACCTTAAGAGCAACTTATGGTGCTAATTCCGATGCTGATTCTCTCGTAGTTGAAGGCGGAAAAGTAGAATAATATAAAATAGATAAGCTTTCTATATCAATGTATATGGTGGTTGCAGACAAATCGTTCTTCTTCCCGATAAGTCGACCACCATATTTTTTTTTATTTTATAACAGCTTCTTAGCCCGCATGATATCCGCAATCTGAGATAAAACAATTGCAAAAAACATAATCACACAACCAAAGATTTCTCTACCCGTCAAAACTTCATGAATCACTATCGCAGCAGACAGTACGGCAAAAACTGATTCCATACACATAAGAAGAGAAGCAATTGTCGGCTCGCAATATTTTTGTCCTAAAATCTGCAAAGTATAAGCTACTCCACAACTTAAAATACCAGAATACAAAATTGGAAGGGCAGCCGCTTTAATCGAAGTCCATTCAGGCTTTTCAAAAATTAACATAAGAATCAAACTTATAATTCCTGAAGTATAAAACTGAACGCAGGAAAGCTTGATTCCATCACATTCTACGACAAACTTATCAATCAAAAGAATCTGTATACAGAAGAAAAGCGAACAAATAAAGGCAAGAATATCCCCTTTATTAAGAGCTCCAAATCCACTTCCTGTCTTAAAACTCAAAAAATATAAGCCTATAAAGCCCAGAAAAATACAAATCCAGGTAACAAGAGGTATTTTACGCCTAAGAAAAAGCCCGACAATCGGAACAAAAAACATATACATGGCAGTTATAAAAGCAATTTTTCCTGCTGTGGAATAATAAAATGCGAACTGTTGTATGTTTGTAGCGGCACAAAGAACAATTCCCAAAATCATTCCATTCTTTATAATCTTTTTATTTGATTGTTTTCGCTGCAAAAGTTCTGAAGATGTCATATTTTTTGCACTAATTTTATCACGAATCAATATAAATGGAAGAAGAAATGTTGCCCCAAGCAAGGTTCTGATTGCCATAAAGGTAAAAGCATCGACAGATTCCATGCCCAAACTCTGAGAAACAAATGAAGTCCCCCAAATAAAAGCTGTAAGAAGTAAAATAAAAATCCCTTTGAACTGAGTTCTGGATTTTGACTGATTTTTTAAATTATCTGAATTATTTGACATAATTAAGAACTATACTCTTATTTTAAAATTGTGCCAATCCATTCATCAAGTTCTGTATTTAATTCCCTTCCCCCGCCGTAATAAAAGCAATAAGGCGTTCCCACATAAGAGCTTTGCAGTATTTTATTAAGTTCACTTACAGAAGCACCAAGCTCCGAACCACTGTGACTAACAAAAGGAAATACCGTTTTACCGGAAAAATCATATTTATCAAGAAAACTGATTACTGGCATTGGCAAAGTCGCCCACCAGACAGGATATCCAAGAAAAATCACATCATACTGCTCAAAATTATCTATTTTTGTGCTTAATCGTGGTCGTACCTTATTCATCAAATCTTTCTGACTTGCTTCAAAAATATCATCCCCATAAGGTTTGAACATTTCAATTTCAAGACAATCAATATTTTCAGAAGTATATTTTTTAGTCAATTTTTCTTTAATTTTTTCAGCCGCCCCTTCTGTATTACCTGTATAGGAAAAATATGCAATCAATACTTTAGGCTTCTGCGGAATTATAATCTGATCAATATTCTCGTCATATTTTGTATCTACCTCACCGCCCCTTTCACTTGCATTTCTTGCAATTCTAAATCCGATTGTCTTCTGTTTCTGCTTAGGATTAACTGCAAAACGATATGCTGAACGACTATGTTTTCCTGAATCAAGAAAACCACCACCCCTTACAACCCTATAAATACCTTTCAAAGAGCCATATGGATCCACGTATTTTCGCATTTCATATTCACCGTAAAAATCAAAAACCCATTCCGCAACATTACCGTGCATGTTATATAAACCCAAAGCATTAGGTTCCAAAGAATCAACTGCAATAGTTTCACCGCGTACCATTCCTGTCTGAACATTTCTGTTAATACGCCGCAAATAATTTTCTTCTATTTGGTAGGGATTTTCGCCGTCATAATTAAAATCAATTGGATTGGACCAGTCCCCTGTATTAAACACTGAATCTGTACCCGCACGGCAGGCATATTCCCACTCTGCTTCTGTCAAAAGCCTGTAACCGTCAGCACGTTTATCCCAAAGTACATCTTTTCCACTTATAATATAGCAAGGTGTTAACTTTTCCAGACGACTTTTCTTGTTACAGAACTTAATTGCATCATAATAACTGACATTTTCAACAGGAAGCATATCACCTTTGTTAAAACTTGGATTTTCGCCCATAACCAGCTTGTAATCCAGCTGACTAACCTCATAGGCATCTACATAAAAAGAATTAATTGTTACATCATGTTGTTTTTCATCATTATTTCGCAATTTCTCAGATTCAGGACTTCCCATAGTAAACTTACCAGTAGGAATCAGAATCATATTACTTTCAGAAAAAGTAAAAAACGTAAGAAAAGATAAAAATAATAAAAAAAGCGTTTTCTTCATTCTAAATTATCCAATTTTTTCATCTATTGCGTGGGCAAACTGATCTGCACAAGAAGTTGATTTAAAATTACATTTATTTCCCCGCAAAATATCAGCAATTTCTTTGGCAGGACGACCTTCCACAAGCCTACCGATTGCCTTTAAATTACCGTTACAGCCACCGGTAAACTGGACATTATGCAATTTACCCTCTTCCAAATCAAAATCAATCTTCATAGCACAAACACCGTGCGGCGTAAAAGTTACATGTTCCATAAAAAACTCCTATAAAATATAATCTTTAGTAAAATATTTATCAAAAATTATCAAATCCAAGGGATTTCATAATCGCTTTGTTTTCTTCTTCATCTTTTATACCCATCATCTTCATTACGGACTGACGGGCACGTGTAATCAAATCAATTTCAATATCCTTTTTAGAACGTTCCTCGCCTTTTCCATTATCTTTACTAGGAGCAAAAAGGGGTTCACCAATATGAACAGTAAGATTTGGATATTTTTTAAATAACTTATAGATTCCACGCGGCGCACGATAAGAAATTGCCAGCGGAATCAGCGGAACATTATGTTTACAGGCAAAAACAGCAGCTCCCTTATGAAAATCACGCACTGCAGGATAAAAATACCACATACTTCCTTCTGCAAAAACGTGCAGCCACCCACCTTCTTCAAGAACAGAATCCATTGCCGATATAAACTTACGGCCTCCTCGAACACTTGTAGGAACTGGGATTGCACCAATTGTTTTAAAGAGTGGTGCCATAGGAGTTTCCATATTTCTCGACCAGATTGGAAAATATGCCTTTCGTGGATAAAATACCCATAAAAGTGCCAGAAAATCCCACTCAATTACATGATTTGAAACTGTAACGAATCCCTTTTTTAACAAAGCCTTGTTCTTACGCAGAATGTCACGGCCTTCAACACGCACAGCATATCGAATTTTGACCACCGGCAGAACAATTGTATTCAAAAATACGTTTAGCCAAAAATGCTTATGCTTCCAGGCAAAACTACGCTCACGATAGGTGTAAGTCTCGTCCAATTCGGGCTTATACTTTTCTACAACCTTCATCATATGCGAATCTTGTATTTGCGGATATTCATAAGTCTGACAAACTGGTGGAATATACATGCATTTATTATATTAGATTTATGTTAAATAAAAAAGCCGGCAGCTATCTACTTTCCCGCTGAAGAGCAGTATCATCGACGTAAGAGAGCTTGACTTCCGTGTTCGGAATGGGAACGGGTATTGCCTCTCCACTATGGCCACCGGCATTTATTAACAATTCAATTAAAAGG
>JAILQA010000226.1 GCA_024699205.1 Treponema sp.
ATTTTTCGAATAATTTGCCATTATTTGGAGTTCAGTGTTCATTGTTTGATAATGATCAACTAGTTGTCAGTGTAATCTATTTACCATTCGCAAATGAACTATATTCTGCAACCTTAGGTGGTGGTGCTTTCTTGAATGATAAGAGAATTATTGTAAATCCGGTTTCATTGGATAAAACGGTAATAAGTTTCGGAGATTTTCCTCACTCTAGAATAAAAGATGCTGAAGCGCAACAAGAATTAATAAAAAAATTATATCCTAAAATAGCAAGAATACGAATGTTTGGTGCTGCAAGTATTGATTTTGCTTATGTAGCTTCTGGAAAAACAAATGGATCAATTCTTTATACAAAAAACAAATGGGATATTGCTCCTGGAATACTTCTTTGTCGCGAGGCGGGAGCATTTGTATACGGAGATAATGGTTCATATTCATTTAATTCAAGATATGTAATAGCTGTATCTTCTCAAGAACTTCTGGATTGTATTTTACAATCTATTTGAGGAAATTTTTTCTTTCTTGAATAAATAAGATAAAATTCCATATTCTAAGGACCTTTTATGCTCAGCGAGCCGAATATTATTGAAAACTCAGCATACAACTATAAAGCATCCCAAAATTGCATCGGTATCGACTACTCCTTCTCCGGCGTAAACATCGGTTTTGTTGCTGACAGGGAAGCTCGTTCAATAGAGTTGGAACAGACTAATCCTCACGAAAATCTTCTTGAAGTGGCTAAGAAATGTGCGGAAAACTTGCTTGAAAACGATAATTTGCATCTTGTGATGGGGATTTCTGAGCCTTCTTCCGATACGGATCATCAAATTGCGGTGCTGGAAGGACATCGCGCTGGTTTTAATGAAGTCCATCTTTTGTACGAATCTGTCGCAGCAGCAATCGGCGCTTATTGGGATTCTAAATCTACGGCTGATAAAGCGACTGATATAACTAAAGCAACCGAGGCAACTGATCCAACTAATGCGGCTGGTGAAACAACAGAAGCAATTAAAGCAATTGACACAGCTAATGCAACTAAAACAGATAATACCAACAAACCAAACAAAACAATCGCCTCTTGTGTGTTCAGAGGTAATTCCCTTGGAGATTCAACTTCTTTCGGACTTTCCATTATAGAAATTAAAAATAGACATTTTTTCGTTAAAAAAGTGAATGGAAGAAAGCATAAAATTGATAATCACATTGTAAAAGAAGTCTGCCTGACGACGATTCGTGAGCTTGGCTTAAAGCATATTGATGAAGTCCTAATCGTGGGCAGAAAAGATTATGTCACTAAAGAAAAACCCCTTATCAAGGCTGTCAGAAGAACATTTAGACCGCTGTTTGAAGATGAATGTAAATATACGAGGGGGCACGAAAATCTTGTTGCAAAGGGGCTGGCCATTTACGGTAATTCTCTGAACAAACAAGATACCGTCTTTCTTGAAATGCCCAAAGAAGCTGGAGGCTGTAATGATTGATAAAAATTGTGAAAAAAACATCAATACTGAGATTTTTAATACCTTTTCAATACTAAATTCTTCATTAGAACAAAACCAAGTTCCGTTTTCATCCATTGAAGAACCTCAGTCGACAGAATTGTCTGTGCATTTAGGTGGACTTAAATTGTATTATCCACCAACGGCAGATTTATTATTGTTCGATTATTCTGGTGACCTTAAATATCGCCTTGGTGTTAATGATTCAATAATTGAAAAAGAAGACTTTTATATTAAAAATTATTTTGGTGCTGATTATAATTCTTTACAAATAGATTTAACCAAATACATTTTTATCCGTGCATATATAAGTTACGAGGCAAACCTTTTTAAGTTGGATGAGTTTGAAGAATATATTGAAGAATGGAGTAAGCAAACTGGTTTTAAGGTCAATTTTAATACCTTTTGTACCTTGTATACATATATCAATGAAGAAGAACTCTGCCCCGAACCGCCAACTGAGGATTCTGTTTATTACAAATTGTTTATTAATAAGCTTCTTATTGTAAAACATTTTTTTGATAACGCTTTAAAGCAAAAATATCTTGTTCCTCCAAGA
>JAILQA010000180.1 GCA_024699205.1 Treponema sp.
CGATGCCGGCGGTTCAGAACTCGAAATCCGCAAAAAGATGATAGAAGAAGGAATCATCAGCCAGATGGTAACCCTTCCAAGCAATATGTTTTCTTCCGTTACCCTTCCTGCAACCCTCTGGTTCTTTGACAAACAGAAAACGCAGGACGAGCAGAAGAAAGACAAAATCCTTTTTATAGATGCCCGCTCAATTTTTACCCAGGTAGACCGCGCTCACAGAAAGTTCAGCGACGAACAGATAAAAAATCTGGGCATCATCACCCGCCTCTACAACGGCGACACCCAGGCCTTTAAAGACCTCATAGCAGAATACACCGCCGCCCTTAAAGCCGCACCAGAGACAAGCGACGACAAAGAAGTAAAAACAAAAGCCTACTGGCAGTCTCAGATAGACTGGCTCACCGAACGCTTTCCAGACGGAACCTACACAGATGTAATAGGCCTTTGCAAAGCCGCCAGCATAGAAGGCGAAGACGGCATCCGCGACCAAGATTATTCCCTCAACGCCGGCCGCTACGTAGGAGTTGTAATTGAAGACGACGGCATGACCCAGGATGAGTTCAAAGCCAAAATGCTGGGCCTCAACACCGAACTTACCGGTTTAAGCAAAGAAGCCGCAACTCTCGAAAAACAGATTGCAGATAATTTGAAGGAGTTGTTTAAGTAGTAAGGAGGGGAAAGCCTTCCCCTCGCTCCAGCCCGCTACGCGGTCTTCCGCTACCCCTTCTCCTAGGGGCACAGCCCCTAAGACCCGGTAGTTCGCAGGCGGGTAGGAAGTTGTCACAGGGATTCGAGCCGCCTAACGGCGTCTTTGTGAAAACTGTCACCCCGAACTTGTTTCGGGATCTATAATCAATAACTAGGATAAATGAGAAATATGGAAGTCAGATTTAATCAAATAATGAAAATAAAACATGGTTATGCTTTTGAAGGTGAGTCATATTCCGACGAACCAACTAAATGGTCATTATTAACTCCAGCGAACTTTACACTTTCTGGTGGCTTCCAAGAAACAGATAGATATTATAAAGAAGATGGTGCTTCGTTCCCATCTGAATTTATCCTATCAAAAGATGATCTTATTGTAACAATGACAGATTTGAGCAAGGAAATTGATACTATAGGTTATGGAGCGTTGGTTCCAGCAGATAACAAGTATTTACATAATCAACGAATAGGTTTAGTTACAATTACTGATGATCGAATTGATAAGTATTATTTATATTGGTTGATGAGAACAAAATTTTATCAGCGATTTGTAGCAGGTTCAAGCAATGGTGCAACTGTTCATCATACTTCACCTGATAGAATTATGAAGTTTAAATGGAACTTTCCCCCTCTCCCCACCCAACAAAAAATCGCCTCAATACTATCAGCCTACGACAACCTCATACAAAACTACAAAAAGCAGATAGAAGCCCTTCAAACCGCCGCCAGCGAACTTTACAAAGAATGGTTCGTCCGCTTCCGCTTCCCTGGTTACCAAACCGCCGAGTTTGAAAACGGAATTCCAGAGGGGTGGAAGGTTGAAAGAATAGGAGCCTTGTATGACTCAACATCTGGCGGAACTCCAAGTCGCGAACATGAAGAATACTTCCAGAATGGAGTTTACCCTTGGATTAAAACAGGTGAATTAAAAGATTGTCCAATAATTGAGACAGAAGAATCAATTACAGATGAAGCAATAAAACATTCTTCTGCAAAATTATTCGAAAAGGATTCTCTGATAATTGCTATGTATGGTGCAACAATTGGACAGTTAGGAATAAACAAAATGAAAGCAACTTGTAATCAAGCTTGCTGTGTATTAAGACCTAAAAAAGACAAGGCATTCGGCATTTATTATTTGTTTCATTTTTTCAAAGAAAACAGAGAATTTATAATCGGACTTGGAAATGGAGCAGCCCAGCAAAATTTAAGCCAAGTTCTAATCAATAAGCTCAAAATTGTAAATCCAAATAAAGAAATATTAGAAATCTTTGAAAAAAAAGAATCTTTGTTTTTTGAAAAGATTTATCATTTACAACAACAAATCACCAACCTAACTCAACAGCGAGACCTCTTGTTACCACGCCTCATGAGCGGCAAACTGGAGGTAGAATAAATACTATGCCATTAGATGCTGCTCATAAAGGATATATGTATCAAGATATTCTTAGTGCATATTTTGTAGCACACGAAATTGCACAAGGAAATCTTGATTCAAAGTTCATGTTTGATAAAAAAAAGACACCTCAAGAAATTCCTGATAAATTTGACGATATTACTATTTATCGAAAAAGTGAAACTTCGTTTTATCAAGTAAAATATAGTGATTCTGAAAATGAGCATAGTCTTGAAAAAGAAGATTTTTCAACAGTTGCAAAACATGATTTAGCTTTGTGGAATTTATTTACAACATGGAAAGAGTTGGAGTCTGAAAATAGTAAGTTTTATGTATTGCTATCATGGAAGCCTCCATTAGACTCGGATAAAATATGTGATGTAATAGAAATAGATACTGTAATAAAACCAATTTTTCCCAATGCAATTTGTTACAGATTTAATATTGATAAGTTATGGCCAGAAGCAACAGGTGTTATTAGTTCTTGGAGATCACTTAAGTCTGAATCTCTAAATATTGATAGATACGAATTTAAAAAATTTCTTGCTTCATTAAGCATACAATTAAATCTTCCAAAGCTTTCAAATTCTCTAACAGATGGCCTTGAAAAAGAATTGTGTATTGAAATTGAGAAAATTGGTATTGGTATATATCCAAATGAAAGATTAAAAATTGAAGATGTTGCAAATAGTTTTTGGACTTATGT
>JAILQA010000257.1 GCA_024699205.1 Treponema sp.
ACTTTTAACGAAGAGATAGTTTTCTGTCTCAAAAAAGTAAAGAATAATTCCCTTTTACATTCACTTATAAGCAGTTATGCAAACAATGGTTATGACCCCGAGGAGTTAGTATTAAAAGAGCTTTCCATTTTCTGCAAAAATATAAATCCAAAAGATGAAGTTCTCTTGTCTGATGTATGCGATGCAGTATATTCAATCTGCAGAATAATGGGCTCAAAAGCCTTCAATGATTATGGAAAAATGATATACACCGAAATGCTTTATCCAAAATATAGTTCCAGAACCAGAGACTACGCCCGTGAAAAACTAAAGCTTCTGATAAATAAACAATAACAATCATGGGTAGTCGTAAACACGAGCATAAAAAAAAAATCATTTGGAAAAAAAAATAAGTAATGCTATAATTAATAATCTACATTTTAACTAGAGGCATTGTTATGAAAAAAATTATCGGATTTTTATTTGCTGCAATCTTGCTCAGCATCAGTACATTTGCATTAGAAGTTGACGAACCTGAATTAAGAGGAACAAGTACAGAACAGATTGAGTTCATTAACTATACAGGTCCCCACAAGGTTATAGATTCAATTGCTGCAATTAAAGCTATTGGTTCAACAATGGGAGAAACAATTGTTCCGGGGCAGCCTTCTACAGTTGGTAACCGCCAGAAATATTTTGTTGTTCATGCAATTGATCCAACTGAAACTTCAAAATTAGATGCAGATATTCTTTTTATTGGTGAAAAGGCAACTGTAGACCATATTATAAACCTCAGAAGAATTATCAGTGCTTATCTTTCTGCTGCATATAAGTATTCAGAAAAAGACGCTGATACACTTGCAGTATTCATCACGGTTTACAATGCAGTATACCGCGGAAAATATGATGTTTACTCTTCTAAATACAAAAATGCCGTAATGAAAAACCTTTCACAAAATAACTGCGGTTTGTCTACAACATATAAAGAATGGCCTGGACATTCAGAAATTGTTATTCCTCTTTTTGATGTAAACGGCGGACTTTCAACAGTAGATACCTCTGTAATCAGTGATACAACTGTTATAGATTCAATGAAAGAAGATGAAGATAAGAATGTCGATCCTCGAAAAGACATGGTTGACTTAAAAGAGCGAGAAGCTGAAGATGCAAGCGAAAAAGCTCAGGAAGCACAGAAAAAGGCCGTTGAAGAAGAGAAAAAGCTGACAGAAACAAAGAAAGAAGCTGAAGAAGCTAAAAAAGAAGCTGAAGAAAATCCTACTGAAGAAAATATAAAGAAGGCAGAAGAAAAAGAGAAAGAAGTAAAAGAACAGGAAAAGAAAACTGAAGAAGCTAAAGAGGAAGCAAAAGAGCAGCAGGAAATAGCTGATAAAAAACAGAACGAAGCTCAGGAAGAACGCAAGGAAATAGCAAAAGACCAGAAGGAAGTTCAGGACAAACAGGCAGAAATTGCAAAAATGGGCTCTGAATATGGTATTATCCTCAGCGATGAAGCAAACATGCTCTCAAGACTTGTTAAATTTAATGTAGCTGACGGTGAAATCATCAAAAAATCTCCTGTTACAGAAATAAGAAACAGAACAGTTTATAAGACAGGAAATCAGTATATGGCTGTAGCTGGTGAAAATACCGGCAATGGAACAATTAAACTGGTTCTCCTTGATGACAACAACATGGAAATTGTAAGCGAAAGTAACGAAACTCTTGCAGAAGATTCAGTTCTTGTACAGGAAGGAGATGCTTATTACTGCGTTATTCAGGATGGAAACAACTGGGTTGTTGCAAAATATAATTCTTCTCTTGTAATGCAGCTTAAATCACCGGTTGCAGTAAAGAGTTCTACTCCAATTACAATCACAGAGTCTGGACTTGTAGTTACTGCTAAAAATGGTCAGTTAAGACTTCTTTCAAAGGCAGACTTAACTTCCATTACAAAAGAAGCTGCAGTAGACGCTAAATAATTCTAACTGAAATCCAAAGGGGTTGTCCGACTATCAATTTTAAGTTTGGACAACCCCATCTTTTTTTTTAAACGGAGGAAACAATGATATTAAACACTCTGAATGGCAAATGGAATCTTACAGGAAGCGATATAAAATGCGACATAACAATTCCAGGCGATATTCACTCCAGCCTGATTGAAAACAAAATTATAGAAAATCCATTCTATGGCTTCAATGAGCAGAAAAGCCTCTGGGTTGGTCAAACAGACTGGACTATTACAAGGGATTTTGAATACAAAAAAATTAAAAATACAAGAGCAATTATAGAACTTACTCAAGCTGATACTTTCTTTACGCTTTTTATAAACCAGAAAAAGGTTGGTTGCGGTCAGAATCAGTTTGCCAGATACCGATTTGATATCACAGATTTACTCGAAGACGGAAATAACAGCATTTCAATTTTGCTTGAATCAGCAGAAAAAAAATCAAAAGAAATAAGTAAAAGTCTGCCTTACCCTGTGCCATACATGAAATACGATGTTTATTCCCCAGACAGAAACCTTGCCAGAAAATGTCAGTGCAACGGTGGCTGGGACTGGGGGCCATGTATTATGACAAGCGGTATTTACGGGGATATTGTAATTTATACTGTTACAGACGGACTTTTTGATTCAATCACAAGCTCTTATACACGAAAGGCAAAAAATAACTGGACTGTAACTGTAAATGCTGAGTTTGATTCCTTCATCAAAGGAACAAAGGATTTTGTTTTTAAGATTGAAGGCAGCGATATTGAAGAATCTTTTTCAAAGCAGAAAGTTAAACTTCATAAAGGGAAAAATACTATTTCTACGACAATTTCGGTTTCTAATCCCCAGGTTTGGCAAACTACCGGCGAATTAAAGGAGAAAGGGCTTACACATAATACTGTTTATAATCTTTCAGTTTATGAATACGATTCTACGAGCGGAACAGTTACCGAAAACAGAAAAATCTGCTTTTCAACCTTAAAAGTTGTTTCAAAAAAAGATAACGCAAACAATAAAGAAGGACGCTCCCTTTATTTTGAAAATAACGGAAGAAAAATCTTCGCAAAAGGTTCAAACTGGATTCCATGCGATTCACTTCCATCTTCAATGACAAACGAACGATACGCTGATTTATTAAACTCAGCTGTAAAAGCAAATGAAAACTGTCTGCGAGTATGGGGCGGTGGCATTTATGAAAAAGAAATCTTCTATGATTTGTGCGACCGGCTTGGAATTATCATCTGGCAGGATTGTATGTTTGCCTGCTCCTTATACCCGGCAAGTGATGAGTTCTTTAACGAAGTAAAGGCTGAATTGGAATATCAGATTCCACGTTTACAAACTCATGCCTGCATTGGAATATGGTGCGGTAACAATGAAAACTTTGGTTCTTTAAGCTGGTTCAAGGAAAGTCGTGAAAATCGCGACCGTTATTTAGTAGATTACGACAGGCTTTATCATGGTCTAATCGGTTCTACAATCAAAAAACTGGATCCTAACAGAGTATACTGGCCAAGTTCGCCATGCCCTGGTCCAGATGATTTTGGAGATAACTGGCATAACGACAACATGGGAGACATGCATTACTGGAGCGTATGGCACGAAAGAAAAGATTTTTCTGCTTATCTTTCAATAAATCCTCGCTTTGTTGCTGAGTTTGGCTATGAGTCATTCCCTTCTTTGGATTGTATTAAAACTTTTGCGGATGAAAGTCAGTTTAATTTTACAAGTCCAGTTATGGAATATCACCAAAGGTCTCCAAGCGGCAATTCTATCATGCTTGAAAACTTCAGCCGCTATTTCCGCTTCCCTGTTGGATTTGAAAATATGGTTTATTTGAGTCAGGTTCAGCAGGCAGTTGCAATAAAAACAGCAGTAGACTGGTGGAGAAGTCTAAAACCCCACTGCATGGGTTCAATTATCTGGCAATTAAATGATGTATGGCCATGCCCAAGCTGGTCTTCTATCGAATATGGCGGAAAGTGGAAATTACTCCAGTATGAAACAAAAAAATTCTTTGACATCGTTTATATGCCTGTATTTATTAAGGACAATATTCTGCATACTGTAATTTGTAATGACACAAACGAAGAACTCAATATAAATGTCAAGCTCAATTATATAAGATTTGATGGTCAAATAATAAATACAATTGAACTAAAGGAAACAATCAAGGCAGATACAACAAAAGAAATCTATAATCAGAAAATTGACCAGGTTGAATGTCTGGAAAATCAGACTACTTCAGAAGAATATTTTATTTATGCGAGTATGGAAGCTCTTTCTGCAAGCGAAAAAACTTATAAAAGCAATAATACCGTCTGGATTAAGCCCTACAAAAAGTGTCAGATTGCTGATACAAAAATTAACGTAGAAATTAAAAAAGCAAAGGATTGCTTCCAGATTATACTTAATTCTGATAAACCTGCTTTTTTTGTTTCCCTTAATACTATGGGTATTTCAGGCCTATTCTCTGAAAATATGATTACCCTTTTACCTGGCGAAAAAGCAAATATTTCTTTTACAACAAAAGAAGATATTACTGCCAAAGAATTAAAAGATAATCTTGTTATTAAAGATTTGAGAAGTACATTCTGATTTTAACTCCCCTGCTTACTTGTCATCTTGAACTAGATTCGAGAATACAGAGTAAGCAGGTATAAAGGAAATATTTATATCACCAGTTGGACCGTTTCGCTGTTTTGCAAGAATAATTTTTGCCTTTTGTACGGCATTTTTTTCTTCAGACTTTAATCCGTCTTTTAAGCGATCACGGTCAATAAACATAACAACATCCGCATCCTGTTCAATAGAGCCAGAACCACGTAACTGAGCCAGGTTAGGTTCCTTTCCTTCTGCATCACGTGCAACCTGACAGAGAGCAACAACCGGGATTTCAAGCTCACGGGCAAGAGCTTTTAAAGCTTTTGATATTTCTGAAACCTGCTCATAAACAGGAGCAGAAGTATTTTCTGTTGTAATCAAACCGATATAGTCAATAAAAATAATTTCAACTTTATGATTTTTAACCATACGACGTGCCATAGCCTTTAAATCAAGAAGACGCATATTCGGGGTATCAACAGTGTACAAAGGAGATTCAAACCATCGTCCAGCTGCATCCTGGATTTTCATAATATCTTCTTTTCGTATCATACCGGAACGCATTCTACCCATATTAACATTTGCTTCCATGGAAAGTAGTCGCATACCAATTGATTCATAAGGCATTTCAAGTGAGAAAAAACCACAAGATATTTTTCTTTCAAGAGCAATATGACGCATCATTGAAAGCGCAAGGGCGGTTTTACCGATAGAAGGTCGTGCACCAATAATAATTAGTTCTGACTTCTGGAAGCCGGAGGTCATTGTATCCAGTTGTGAAAAACCTGACGGAACTCCTGTAAACTGATTCTGATTTTTGTATCGGGAATCTATGATTTCAATTTCACGAATCATTATATTTTTGATTTCGTGAATTACAGTTGATTCATTTCTTTCGGCAAGAGAAAAGATTTTCTGTTCAGCGTGGTCAAGAAGGCTTGAGCTATCCTGTCCAAGCTCATAAGCTAAGCTGCGCATTTCAGTAGAGACATTTATAAGTTCACGGCGCACAGAACGGTCTAGAACAATGTCTGAATAATAATCAATATTTGCAGAAGAAGGAACTGTATCTGTAAGGGATGCAATATAAGCTGTACCACCAGCTTTTTCCAGATTCTGCTCAACGGTCAATTCGTTGATTAAGGATAAGGTATCACCTTTTACATTTTTATTAAAAAGTTTTAGCAGGGCCTGAAATATCGTTTGATTTTGTATTGAATAAAAATGTTCGGGACGCATGCGGGAAACAAGCTCTGACATTGCAGTCCAGTCCAATAAAACAGCACCTAAAACCGCCTGTTCAGCTTCTAAACTATGAGGCGGAACTTTATTTAATAAATTGTAATCCACAATGACCTACCTTATATTTTTAATTTACAGTCTATTATACAACATGATAAAAAAAGTCGGTACTGCAAAATGACAATACCGACTGAAAAAATCTTAAATCAGATTAAAAAATTACTCAGCTTTTGTTTCAGCTGTTTCTTCTGCTGCTGGCTGTTCAACTTTTGGTTCTTCAGCTTTTACTTCTTCATTTCTTCTGAAGTTTCTTTCTTTTTTAGCAGGTTTTTCTTCTTTCTTTTCTTCAATCTGAGCCTTTACAACAACATGGATTTCAGCTGTCTGTGCTTCATAAAGTTTAATGATAGCTTTGTATGTACCAACAGATTTGATTGCAAGACCTGGAAGATCGATGCGTTTGCGTTCGATATCAAAGCCATTCTTCTTAAGAGCATCTGCAACAACGTGTGTTGTAACTGCACCATAAAGTTTTCCGTTTGCTCCAGCTGGCATTGTAATTTCCAATTCTGCTGCTTCCAATTTTTCCTTGAGGCTTGCAGAATCCTTGCGTTTCAATTCCTTTCTAGCTTCAATTTCAGCTTTGCGTGCTTCAAAAATTGCTACTGTAGCTTCGTTGTAAGGTACAGCCAAATTACGTGGAAGAAGGAAGTTTCTTGCATAACCATTTGCAACATTCTTTACATCGCCTTCTTCACCAAGAGATTTAACGTCTACGTTAAGAATTACTTTCATTTTCTAGCTCCTGAGTATTTATTTTATCAAGCAGCTTCGGAGTATGAAGCGGCTTATTTAATTTTATTGATTAGTCAGCAACAAATGGCAACAAGCTGATAGATCTTGCTCTCTTGATTGCCTTTGCAATTTCACGCTGATGTTTAGCACATGTACCAGTAATGCGGCGAGGAAGAATCTTACCTCTTTCTGTCATATAGCGGCGCAATGCATCTGTATCTTTGTAATCAATTTTTGCTTTGTTTGCACAGAATCTGCAAACCTTTTTGCGGAAGTAAGTTTTTGCTTTTGCACGTCCGTCTTTGTCTTCTTCACGACCATCAGATTCAACTGTAACTTCATCCATTGCAGCTTCCTGAACTTTTTTCTCTTCAATTTCCTGTGTATTTTCTTCAGACATTTGATTTCTCCTTGATAGGTATTAGGATTAAAATGGAATATCTTCTGGTAAATCCATACCAGAATCGCCATAAGGTTCTGATGAATAATTTGATGAATATCCTGAAGAAGCATTGTTAATCGGCTGAATCCTAGGAGCCCCATTTGATAATTGTCCTCCCTCGGCTCTTCCTCCAATCAGCTGTACATTATTAGCAACAACTGTAACTTTGCTGAACTTCTGACCATCTTTTTCCCAGCGGTCCTGTTTCAGATATCCTTCTACTACAATCTGTTTACCTTTTGTCAAATAAGGCTTAAGATTTTCAGCAGTTTTTCCCCAAATTGTAACATCAAAATAATTAACTTCATCAATCCATTGATCACCATTTTTCTTAGATCTGTTGACAGCTATACTGATATTAGCCCTAGCCTGACCATTAGCAACATAACCGAAACTTCTTTCGTCTGTTCCTAAATCTTTTGTCAGACGTCCAACAAGAACAACATGATTTGTATCTGTCATAACATTCTCCTTTAGTATTGTGATTTATGGATTCACAAACAGTTTATTTTTCTTCGATTTTTACGAACTGATATTTCAAAAGGTTTGTATTGATTTTGAATGCCTTATCAATTTCGACAATCTTAGCAGGATTGAGCTTCATTGTGTAAAGAACAAAGCGTCCTTTTTTCTGTTTTTTGATTTCGTAGGTAAGATCGCGGTCACCGAATGGTTTTTCTTCTTCAATTTCCGCACCGAAAGAAGAAAGTGTGCTCTTTAAGCTTTCAGCACCTTTTTTAGCAGATTCATCCTCAAGGGGATAAATTACCATAAGTTCATACTTTTTCATAAGTATCTCCTTAAAATTTAATTTTGCTTTTTGCAAAATAATTCAGGAGGAAATGTATACAATTATCAATCGACGATTAAATAAGTGTAATAATAAAAATCATTTAGTGAGAAGCAAATGATTTTTATTCCTCCTTATGGACAAAGGAAAATCATATTTCAGATTTCCAAGGGGTTTTGATATTTTATTTTAAAAATGGAATAAGGTCAATACGACCCCAAAGCATTTATTTAGTAACTTAGTATGCATGAGGGGGAAAGCCTTCCCTCTGCGTCGCACTTCGTTGCGCCGACACCCCCTTCGCCTAAGGGCTTTCGCCCCTAAAACCCCAAAAATCAACCAATTTTTCCATTTTTCCTCACCTTAGAACACAAATTGCAAAACCTGTGTTATAATTATCTCATGCGAAGCGATATGAATGAAATGACTTCACATATTTTCTCAAAAAACACGAAGTAGGATGAAAATTGCCCTGCGACATGGGCTTTTCATATTTTAACCCCATTTTTAAGGAGGAAGTCTTATGAAAAGACTCTTTGGACTTGACGCACTTTTGTTGTCGGCACTCACATTCACCCTCGCTTCATGCCAGAACGAGACTAAAGACGACAAACCGACCGCCTACACCGTTACGATTGCAAACGACATTACGAACGGCACAGTTACAGCGAACAAGACGAGCGCGGTCAAAGGCGACACCGTAAAGCTCACCGCAACACCAGACAGCGGCTACCAGCTTAGTGCATACAGCGTGACTGATGAAAACGGCAACGACATTACCGTAACGGAAGGCATATTCACCATGCCAGCAAGCAATGTGACGGTAAGCGCGACATTCACGAAAACCGAAGCAACATATACCGTGACATATGCTGACGGCGTAGATGGTGAGGAGATTACAGTACCTACGGACAGCGCGAAATACAAGGCTGGCGACACCGTTACCGTAAAATTTGACGGAATCGATACACGCTCTTGCTACGAATTTGCGGGCTGGAGCGACGGAACGACCACCTACACGAGCAATGGAACAAAGACATTCACGATGGGAACTGCGAATGTGACACTCACGGCACAGTGGAAAGTCACACGAACTCTTGCTGTCGGGAAAATTGGTGTGTATGAAAAACCATACTTTGTTGGAGATATTGTGTTCAGTGACGGTTCTGCAACCCCTTACACAGCGGGCATGACGATTACAGACGAGCAGAAAGCCGCCGCAATCGCGCTGGTTTTCTACAAGGGAACCGGACTGAACAGTGGAGACACCACCACCACAAGCCGCACGCTCGGAGTAGGATTGAAGCACTACACGGGCGACCGTGAATGGTGTCATAACACTGCAAACGCTTACCTCAAGAACATTACGACAATTCAGTGCAAACCAGATGACGGTGGAAGTGAGGGCAATTACACCTGGACCGGAGAGCAGGACAAGGACGGCAGCGACAACCTTAAGCAGATTGCTGCATTCCTTTCAGCTGAAGGTAGCGGAACAACTGACGACACGACCGGAGACGGAGCTTCGGACAGATACCCTACCTTCTACTTTGCAAAAAACTACAAGGAAACAGCTAAAAACATTGCTGGCACCGACTACGAAGACGGCTGGTACATTCCTAGCCTTGCGGAACTTTTCCAGATTTACGTAAACGGCAAGGGTGATAGCAGAATGTTTGACGTAGACACAGCGAGCGAAACTCTTGGTGGAAGTAAGTTTGGTACAAGAGCCTACTGGTCGTCGAGCCAGTACACCAGCTATGGTTACGCGTACCATTTAAGATTCGAAATGGGAGCCTGGAGTGCCGTCGACAAGGCCTACGGCGGCAAACGTATTTGTTGTATTCGGGCTTTCAACTAGCCCCCCCCCCTTGTCAAACGCATGCTGCCGTAAACTGTCATGCTGAAGCGGTCTTCCATTGCGGAGACCGCTTTTTTTTATGTTATAACAAAAGTATCTTTTACAGATGGAGGCAGACGATGGCTAGACCAATTAGGGAATCACCTATTTTATTCGGTGAAGACGGCAGACGCTTTGAAGAAAAAATGCGTAATGCAAAATGTACCGTAACAGAGGGATAGAGTTTCGGCCAAGTGAATTCTGACTTCTTTGAAAAATACAAAATCCAAAAATTTGAAAACGATATACCTACAGTTATGTACTTCAACAGTCAACAGTAAGTCTTGGGGTCAGTGCCGTGGTCTAGGTAAGCGTCATGTAAGGGCGTCACTCCCAAGCGATTAACAGTACTTGACATTACAAGGTCAGCTACTGTCCGGTTTGTGCAGTCAGGGCTTTTTAGCGCAGAGTAAATACACTTATTCTAGAAGCAGTTTCCATAACGGAGGCTGCTTTTTTATTTACTTTTACCTGCCGGCACTTTTACAAATCTTTTCAAATAACTTGAAAATATGTATTTTTATACTCTATAATATAATATTGTTTAAGATAACGAATAAGGAATATAAATGAAAAAGCGTATATTTTTAATTTTGACTTTCGCAGTTTTATTTTTTTACGGATGCGCAACTACAAAAACAGAAACGGAACATCCGGCAACTTATAACATTGATTTAGGAAAATACACTAACATACTCGATCTTAAAGCTGACAGCGGAAAGGATAATTTTTCCGGAATAATAAAAGGCATTAAGTTCAAAAAAAGCATTCCTGAAGCTGGAGATAAAATTGTAATTTACTGTACAGGAAAACCTAGCATTGAAATGCAGTCTCTTAAAGGTGAGATTTTTACCAGCAATCAGTCATACGGCACGTTTGAACTTATAAATCAGGAAGATAAGAAAAATGCATTCAGTTCAAAAGCTGAAATAATTTTGGACAAGCAGATTGAAGACAGCGTTTCCGTAAGATTGTTTTATGAAAATGCAGAATTAACAAAAAATCCTTGGATTCAGATGAAAGCAAGCAAGCTTCCAAAACCAGAAAAACCAGCGCCTGCCGAAACAGCAGCAGAAGCTCCAGCAAAAAAAGCTGATGAAAAACTCACAGAAAAACAGACAGTTTCAGAGACTGAAAAAACAACAGAACCAGAAAAAACTGTTGAACCAAAGAAAACCAAAAAAACTACAAAAAAATCCGGAACATCAACAAAAAAATTAAAATCCGGCGACTTACCATCTGAAATTGAAGATGCTATCAAAAATACAGAACAGACTACCGAAAGCTGGTATATCTGCAAGGTAAAATCAAAGAAAAAGGCCGGCAAGTTGTTGAGCGGACCATTTTCAACAAAAGAACAGGCAATTTTAGTATGGATTTACAAAGATTTGCCTGAAAATAAAAAATACTGCATTGCAAAGAACTTTTCGTTTATAACCAGCACACCTTCTTCATTCTTTACAGAACAATACAAGCAAATAAAAAGCGAAACAGAAACTCTTGATTCAAAAGCAATGTTCAATAAGTATTTCCATCTCGGCGAAGAAGAAGAGATTCAGCCGGAAAAGACTGAACCAATTGTAGAACCAGAGCAGTCAGATTCATTCTTTGATTTATCAAAATACGAAACTACCGAAGATTTATATTCAACTTATCAGAAAGAATATCTTCAGGATTATGCTCCAAAAAAAGAATTACGATTACCGGAAGAAATAATTACCGAAAAAACAATCTTAAATCCTGATGAAGCAGACAATTTTGGCTGTACTCTTCTTATGAAAGCAGCAAAAAACGGTAATAACTGGGAATTAAAATCACTTTTATCATCTGGTGCCGATGTAAATCTTACAGACAGGGACGGATGGACAGCATTGATGTATGCTTGTAGATATCAGGAAAATGTTTCTATCGTTGATAGTCTGATTGAGGCAGGTGCCCAGGTAAAAATAAAAAATAAATATGATTTATCACCTTTAATTCTTGCTGCAACTTATAATGGAAATCCAGAAATCATAAAAAAACTGCTTAATTATTATGCGGTTTCTGAAAAAGAAGTTTTACAGGCATTTGTTCTTCTTCTAACCGACAATTCATCTTCTGATTTTTCTAAAATTGCAAAAATTGAGACATTTATAGATAAATCAATTCCTCTGAATACATTCTATAATGGAAAAACACCTTTAATGTATGCTGCTCAATTTTGCAATTCAACCAATATTATCGATGTACTTCTACGTAAGGGGGCAGTTACTTCAATCCGTTCAACTGAAGGTAAAACAGCCTTTGATTACGCTATGGAAAACAATAAATTAAAGCACGATGATATTTTCTGGTCTCTCAATAAAAAATAGTTTGTACAGAAATTAAAATATGCAGGATTAAAAATGAGAATTACAGGCGGAAAACTTAAAGGTAGAATTATAAAATGTCCAGATGGCGTAATCAGACCGGCTATGGACAGAATGCGTGAATCTGTTTTTTCAATTTTAGGCGATTTGGAAGGTAAATCTTTTCTTGACTTATTTTCTGGTTCCGGAACGATTGCCATTGAAGCCGTTTCAAGAGGTGCAGCTCACGTAGAATTATGCGAAAAGGATAAAATAAAAATAAATACAGTACTGGAAAACGTTTCTATTGCAGAAAAAGAAACCGGCTTAAAAATCCAGTGCCATTTTATGCCGGTAGAATATTTTATAAAACGATGTAAATCTTCCTTTGATTTAATTTTTTTTGACCCACCCTTCCCTTATAAATTCCATGAACAGCTTGTAAAGCAGGCCGATGAAAAAGGAATTTTAAACAAGAATGGAATCTTAATGGTTCATAGACCAGAAGAGCATTTTATGCCGGATAAAATTGGTAATCTGATAAGAATAGATCAAAGGTTTTACGGACGTTCGATTGTGGATTTTTACAGTTATCCAAAAGAATAAAATGTTTGACATAACCAAAAATTATGATAATATAATATTAT
>JAILQA010000354.1 GCA_024699205.1 Treponema sp.
GTAACCTTTAGGGAAAGAAGTGATAAAGGAATCTGCATCGGCTGCTTTGCAGGCTTGAATTATCTCTTCATCACTGGCATTTTCATTGCCCCATAAAAGATTCTCCCTGATTGTACCACTGAAAAGAACGTTTTTCTGCAAAACCATGGCAACGGAATCTCTTAACACCTTTAAATCATAATTGCGGACATCTTCACCACCGATTTTAACACTTCCCTCAAAAACATCATAAAGTCGAGGAATAAGGGAAACCAGTGTTGTTTTGGAGGAACCCGTTCCACCTATAATACCAACAGTCTGGCCGCTTTTAATATTTAGATTTATATTTGAAAGGACACAGTTTTCCTTACTTTTGACATAGCTGAAATTAACATTTTCAAAAACAACGGAACCATCTTTTACTGTTTCAATTGGATTTTCTGGATTTGTAATATCTGATTTTTCATCCAGCACTTCACAAATACGGCGATTTGAAGCTTTTACCATTACGAGAGAAACAAAAAGCATTCCGAGCATCATGAGGGACGAAAGAACCTGAGTTACATAAGTAAAAAAGCTGATAAGTTCACCAGCTTTCATTGAGCCCCAGACAACCTGACGTCCGCCGAACCACATTACGGCAACCATGGCTGAATACATTACCAGCTGCATTAAAGGCATCATAAAGATGATTAATTTTTCTGCATGAATCTGAGCTTTTAATACATTGCCGGCAGCTTTCTGGAACTTTGCCTCTTCGTAATCACCACGAACATAAGCTTTTACTATTCTTATTCCAATTAAGTTTTCCTGAATCGCCGCATTCATGGCATCGAACATTTTCATCATCTTTTCAAAACGAGGATGCGCCATTGTAGAAATAAACAAAACACCTCCGGCTATAACAGGAATCGCAACTAAAAAGATAAGAGCCAGACGCGCATTGATTTTGAAGGCCATAAAGGTTCCGGCAACAAGCATAATTGGAGAACGGAAACACATATGAATCAGCATTCTAAATACGTTTAGAGACATGTTAACATCGGTAGTAAGTCGGGTTACTAAAGAAGCAGTGCTGAACTTATCGATATTTGCAAATGAAAAGTTCTGGATTTTATCATAAAGCCGTCGACGCAAATTACAGGCATAACCTTGAGCTGCATAAGTAGAAAATCGGGTTCCAAGGACTCCACAACATAAGGAGATACAGGAAAGTCCAACCATCAAAAGTCCAGTTTTTGCAACATAAGGCAAATCAGAACCTGCAATTCCAACATCAATAATTTTAGCCATTACAAATGGAATAATAACTTCCATTATAACTTCGCCAACCATAACAACAGGTGAAAGAAAAGAATTAACTACGTATCGTTTTTCAAGCCCTGTTACAAGTTTCTTTGCATTAGACATAAGATTAAATTTAATAAAAAATACTGTAAAAATTCAAGTTTAATGAATTAAAAAAGTGTTATATAATTGAAATAATTCGATAAAATGATGTATCTAACGATGAATAATATTTTCATTGCTAATATGCGTTGAGAATATTGGTAAATTTTTACACTGGTATATGGCCGAAAAATTACGGAGGATAAATATGTATATGGATTATACTTATGTGATTTATGTTTTACCTGCAATCTTATTAAGCCTTATTGCACAGGCAATGGTAAAATCAAGGTTTTCAAAATACAATAAAGTTTTAAGTAATAAAAATATAAGCGGCTCACAGGCAGCAGCTCTTTTACTAAGGGCAAATGGGATTACGGATGTAAGAGTTGCACATATCAGCGGAACACTTACTGATAATTATAATCCTACAACCAAAATACTTAATTTGAGTGATGCGACTTTTTCCAGTACATCAATCGCTGCAGTCGGAGTAGCTGCACACGAAACAGGACACGCAATTCAACACAATGTGGGATATGGTCCACTTGCTTTGCGCAGTATTTTAGTTCCGGTTGCAAACCTTGGTTCAAGATTTGGCCCTCTTCTTGCGATTTTAGGTATCGCTTTTGGTTATTCGGCTCAGGCAGAATCCATTTTTTCAATTTGTCAGCTGATTACGAATATTGGACTTGTTTTATTTGCAGCCTCGGTTCTTTTTTATCTGATTACTCTGCCAGTTGAGTTTGATGCTTCAAGACGGGCCTTAAAGATTCTAAAAGAAACAGGGACACTTAATTCCGAAGAATTGAGCGGAGTTCGAAAGGTTTTGTGGGCGGCAGCAATGACTTATGTTGCTTCGGCACTTACAGCAATTGGTTCCTTTGTCAGACTGCTTGTTTTGACAGGCAGAAGAAGAAGCAGATAAAAAATATTAATTATTTTTGAATTTTTTGTCCTTGAGTTATTGACACAAATAAGCAAAAATAATATATTTATGAAACATTCTAACGAATGGATGGGCTACTAGCTCAGTAGGTAGAGCAACGCCCTTTTAAGGCGTGGGTCACTGGTTCGAATCCAGTGTAGCTCAAGTAAGGACTTTCGGAAACGGAAGTCCTTTTTTTTTGTTTAAATCTTTATAGATTAAGGATTTAACACAGAAAATCCTTCTGTTGCTGCTTCTTTAAAAACTGTTTTGGAACCTATTGATGTAAGTAAATATCAAAAGGTCGTGTAATTGTTCTATTCCCTTAATTTTTTTTCCAGCTCCTGTATCATCTCCACAAGTTTCTGTCTGTGCGCTGGAAGGGTGACTTCTGCAGAAGTTTTTCCTTCATCGGTGTACCACACCTTTTTATCAAAATGTTTTGATAAATCTTCGCTCTTAAAATGTACTCCATAAAGTGCAAAGATTGTGTTGCGTAAAAGACGCAGGTCTGATTTGCTTAAAGTTGGAAGGACTTCATCTACATATTTTCCGTATTCATCATCTGTGTAACCGTTGATGGCCATGGCATAGAAGTCAGGGTCCCCCCAGGTGCGGCGGATGCGGAAGACTTCGGTGTATTCTTCGCCGGCTATGTAGTAGTAGATGTTACCGCCAAAACCGACGTACCAGCTGGTGCAAAAAATCAAAATATATCTTTTTTGGGGCCCTTCAACGTTATACACATACAGAACCTTAAATAATTAAAACTCATCCGCAAATTCGTCACAGATATCATCATCATCGGTAAGATACAGAGTGCTGTCGCCCATTGGGATGCCACCATAGAACATTCCATCATCTGAGCTGCTTTGTGATTCTGGCCCGTCATGGTAATTGCTGAAAGAATCAAAATCATCATCGTCGTAATCATCATTGTAATAGTAACGTCTTCCTTGAGAAGATTTACTATGATTGAACCATTCATCTCCTTTCATGCCTAAAATAAACATGATGATTAAAAGCGGTATTAAAAATGGTGCACATGCAACTAAAACTACTAATCCCATAAAGCCTCCTTATGATACCTTTACAATTTCAAAGCTATTAAAAAAGTCGATTGCTTCCTGACATTCTTTTTCTGTAGTGTAATTAGAGAAATATCCTGTTTCGACGTAATCTTCTTTAACGGTATCCCATACGCAGTATACGCAGCAGCATTTTCTCTCACCATTATCCATTTTTACTGTAACCAGGCGTAATTTTGGTACAAGCATAGGCTTTCCTCCTGTTTCTATGTATATTATAGTAACATAGAGTGACAAGGAATGACACTGTAAATTAAAATATGAGAAATACATAAAAAAACCGCAGATTTTACCTGCGGTTTTATCATTTTTAAGGAAATGTCAAAAAGGTATCACGTCTTTTCCTTGAAAGCCACTAAATACCTTACAGAGTGGGCGAAATGGTGATGTAGTTGCTGGATGACAATTGCTTAAACCGCAGGCAGCTTGACCGGTTTGTTGGCTTTGAAGCTTTGTTAGGCGAGATTATTAACTTTCACACTATTCTCATACAAATATTCTGGACTTATATCTAATTCTTCAGTCCACATAACGGTATGATGGTCAGCTTTTGCTTTCATGAATAAATCTATATTGTTTAAGTCTTTTGCATATTCTTCGTCGAAAAGAAATTTTTTGCAATCAAAGATTCTCTTTTTTCCTTTTGCAAAAGTTATTAGAAGCGTATAATCTGGTCTTGGTTCAACATCTATAACAGCCCACTTAAACATATGACACCTCCATTATTTTAATGGCTCGATTTCCATTACTTTGTTTTCCTTACAAAGCAAATCCCAGCACTCAAACAACTCTTTCTGATGAATTATTGCCCATGCTTCTACAATTTTCTTTTTGTTCTTTGGAAATTTTCCCTTAGCTTTAGCCTTGTTGATATCAACAATACAGGCATCACCATTACACAGTACATGAAAATGTGGCGGATTGTGATCTTTCTTGTACATATAAATCGTAATTCCAAAGAACTTACATTTTAAAATAAAAAATCCAGACTTATTGTTTTGTCTGGATTTGATGAAAAGCCGGCCTTACTCAGCCAATTTTATCTTTATATCAGCGAGGACTTCATATCCGGAATTATCATAAAGACTACCGTTCGCACCCACAGTCACTTTTCTTTTTCCTCCAATAGAGATTGTTCCGTCATCATTTAATGTAAATTTGTAGTGGTCGTCAAAAATAGAATCATAAATATTAATACTTTTTTCCTCTTTGTTTACAGTAATAGTATTATTTTCTGTATCATAGGTTTCATTATTACGTTCATCCACAAGCTTTCCTTTATATATAAGGTTATTTTCGGTAGATTTTTCTCTGTCAAGCGAGTAGCTATATCCTACTTTGTTTTTTGTGTCAACAGCTCTGTAGCTCAAAGAGGTGATGTCGCCTGTTTTTGGCTGATATTGTCCGTCAATAGCTTCAACCTTTTCTGTCGAAATATCAAAGCCCAAAGAAGTCAATGCCTTATAAATCCCTGTATCTTGAACTTTTATTGTTTGTTCTGGATTAGTCGGGTCGGTCGGTTGCCCTGCAGATGCGGAAGCTGCGGATGGTGTACAGCCTTGAATTGCAAATAATGCTGCTCCAATAATCAAAATGAGCAAAAGTGTCCTTGA
>JAILQA010000359.1 GCA_024699205.1 Treponema sp.
GATTATTAAATAACTATGAGAAATTTTAATTTACTATTATCGATTTTGCAAACTTTTTTTTATAACTATTTGTTATAAATACCTTCCACTTATTGTGCATTATTTTTCCCTTGCCCTTTTTTAAAAGTCGACTTATTATAAATTATGAACTTTTTTATAATCAGTGATAATGATGCATTTACAAAGGAGTTGAGTGAGAAAATCAAAAAGCAGGAAAAATCTGCAAAAATATATAAATCTGATTTTGAAGAGGAAAATCTTAAAAAAAATAAAAAGCATGTAGACACTACTTCCTTATGCATTTTATATAGCGATAAAAAGAATAAATCTGCATTAAATATAGAAAACATTCTTATTCTTTCCCTCTTTTCGGGATATTGCATTGCAAAGGAAATCCCTCTTATAACAAATATTCCTCAATTGCATGAACAGAAGCTTTTTTCTCAAGTTGCGGTAAGATTTATTGATTCTAAAGAAAAGATTTACGATTATATAGAAAAAAAATACAAAGAACTGATTAAAGAGACTGACCAGCGTTTTGCAAAAAACACTTTATTAAGCAAGGGCATTCCCTTTACATCAGATTGCTTTGCCTTGTATATAGCCCGCAATAAGCCTCAAATTATTAATCTTTTTCTTAGTGCCGGAATTGACATAAACTCCCGGGATGATTTGGGAACTCCTATGCTCAATGTTGCTGTGCGAAATGATAACGAAGCACTTGTAAAACGCTTTGTAGAATTAGGAGCAGACATTAATACAGTTTCAAAAGACCGCGGATATACTCCTGTTATGGATGCAGTATGGAAAGGCAACAAGGCAATCACTAAATATTTAATTGAAAAAGGTGCAGATTTAAATACAATCAGCAAGGAAGGTCAATCAAATCTTGTACTTGCAGTTGGAAGCGAAAAATACGAAATCGTCGAAATGCTGGCAAAAAACGGAGCAGACCCGGATATTAAAGATATGATGGGAATGTCTGCTTATGGTTATGCTACTCTCTTCCGCAAGGAAGGCATGATTGAAATTTTAAAACCTTATCACAAAGAATAAACTTTCGACAATTAAATTATCTCAAAAACGCTGAATCAAACAAAAATCCCCGGAAGATTGATGGTTATCTACCGGGGATAAAATTATTCGTTTTAGTTCACTTTAATTCACAGGCTGATTATCATAACCTGCGAATTATATTTTTAATTATCGCTTCAATGAAAGTACAGTTTCAAGTAAAGTATCAGCAGTCTGAATTGTCTTTGCGTTAGACTGGAAACCACGCTGAGTTACAATCATGTCTGTAAGCTGCTCTGACAAATCAACGTTTGACATTTCCAAGGCACCAGCCATTAAAGAACCGCGTCCGGCAATTCCTGATTCACCGATTCTTGCCATACCACTGTTGTTTGTTTCAACAAAAGTATTGTCACCGGCTTTTTCCAAACCACGGTCGTTTGTAAAGGTTGCCATTGCAATCTGACCGATAGCTCTGTTTGTACCGTTTGTATAAACCCCAGTAATTACACCGTTTGAGTCAATCTTGAAGTTTTCAAGGTAACCCATTTTGTATCCGTCCTGGTAGTAAGCCTTTGTTGTACTCGTTGCAGCAGACTGTGTAATTGTATTTTCCCAGCTGCCGATTGTTCCAAGATTGATATTGAAGGTCTGGCGGTAAGGATTTCCATTTTCGTAATTATTAGATTCTGGAACTGTATAAGAAGCCTGTAAAACAATTTCCCCACTTGGATTTGTTACGTTTCCGGCACTATCAGTTACAGACTGCAAAGCACCAGTATTATCAAAAGTTATGATGAATACATTTGATTCACCGTCTGTTGTACCAAGACCAACACGAGTCTGAGTAAAATCTGCATTATCAGCATCTACATTTACAACAGCCTGCCACTGGTTTGTAGTTCCAGCAACTCTTGAGAAGGAAATTGCAAGCTGGTGTTCATTACCAAAGCTGTCATAAATCTCGTGAGTTGTTCCCCAGGTTCCGTTTCTTATATCTGCATCACTTGCACCCTGTAAAATCTCTGGAGTTGTTTTATCCAAGTTACAGGAGAAATTGATGTTTGTAGTTGCTTTTGCAGGGTCTTTTGAACCAACAGGGATAATTAAATCTTCTGGAGATGCAGCTGTAGAAATAATCATTTCGCCATTAACTTCATCAGCCATCCAGCCCTGTACTCTCATACCATTTGCAGGATTAACAAGAGTTCCGTCGCGGTCAAGACTGAAGGCACCGTTTCTTGTATAGAAAGATTCATCACCACTCTTCAATACAAAGAAACCGTTTCCCTGAATTGCAACATCAGTAGAAACACCTGTTGACTGCAAGTTACCCTGGGTAAAGATATTGTCAATTGCAGCAACTGTCATACCAAGACCTACATCTTTAGGGTTTACACCACCTAGTTCATCTGTTGGTCTAGCAGCTCCAGACATCTGCTGAGAAATCATATCCTGAAAAGTAACACGTCCACGCTTAAAACCGTTAGTATTTACGTTAGAAATGTTGTTGCCAATTACGTCCATTCTTGTCTGGTGATTCTGAAGTCCAGAAACGCCAGAATAAAGTGATCTCATCATATTCCGTTACCGCCTTTTAATCAGCATAAATTGCTGCAATTTTATCCATTGTATAATACATACCGTTTACTAAAATCTGTGGATTTTCCCCTCTGGATACCCCTGCCACAGTTCCAATAGTCGTTGTATCGCCTATATTTAATTCAACCTTTTTTCCTAAAGTTGAAGTAGCTTCCGAAGAAGTAATATACGAAGCCAGTTTTCCAAAAGAATTACTCATATTGGTCATCTGTTCCAATGAAGAGAATTGAGCCATCTGGGAGATAAACTCAGTGTTTTCCATTGGTTCAGTCGGATCCTGATTCTGCAATTGTGTTACCAATAGAGTAAGAAAATCATCCTTTCCAAGTTCATGGGATGCTTTTCGTCCATTCTGAACATTAGCGCGGTTATAAAAATTGACAGCATTATCTACTGCAAGTTTTTCACTGGCGCTCATTTGTGTGTTAAGTAGTTCCATCATTTCTCCTTAAAACAATCACGTTTGATAATAAATGCGCAAAAGCACATTTTCCATTTTTATATCGTCATTTTATGCGACAATGTTTATTGAATATTCACCATTTTTTTCATAAAAATCTTGTGGTAAATATCCAGCGTCATCTGCGACCTCAAAATCAGAATAAGCATGACGAGCTGCAAACTCCATACCATTAAACTGCTGTTCAAAGTTCTGATTATTATTTCCATTCTGATTGTAAGAAACATCAAAATTAGCAGTATCAAAGCCGTTCTGGACAAAAGCCTCGCGTAATGTCTGAGCATTGTCCTTGAAAACTTCCAGAGCTTCTTTGGTGTTTACTGTAATATGGGCGCTAACCGTCTTTCCATCCAAAGAAAGATGTATTTTTACGTTTCCTAAATCATCCGGGTGAAGAACAAGATTGATTGTTCCCTTGTCATTATCTTTTAAGATTAAAGAACCGGCACGAACAAACTCAGGAGCTGTCTGCTGAAGCTGATTATTAAGCATGGCCTGGAAGTTTGTATTTTCTGCTGCACTTTGATTATTCAAAGAAAGAAGGTTTTCTTCTGCAGGCTGCGCATTTAAATCCATTGTGATTGTTGCAGTATTTTCATTAGTGTTGATTTCAACTTTGGTCTGCAACTTAGGCTCTGCTTTTGCTGATTCTTTTACATTTTCATCTTTTGTGCGTAAATCTTTTACAAGGATTTTTCCGTCTTTATCTAATTTAGAAATCCTATTTTGCTGATTATTTACATTCAAATCATTTGCAAAAACCAGAGCTTCTGTATTTTCTGCTGCATTGATATTTTCAATATTGATTTCTGCAATATTATCAAGTGATTTTTCTTCCAGAAGATTTTCTTTAATATTACCAGCAAAGCTTGCATCACTTGTAAGAGCAATTTCTTCTGTATTTTCTATGTTCTGAGGGTTAAATTCCGAAATCTGCTCAAGACGGAAATATTTTTCATCTTTTGCTTTTGATTTCAGGTCTTCTTTTTTCCCCTGAACCTTATCATCCTTTTTTACAGTTTTGAACTTGTCCTTATCTAGAGGCTGATTTTCAGTCTTTTTAGAAGCAAAATCTACGATTTCCCCTTCTGTCTTTTTTGCAAGTCCTTCAAGCTTGTCAGATTTTTCCTCTGCGGATTTATCAGTATTCTCTGCTACTTTATTTTTTTCAGACTCAGAATCCACCCTTTCATTCTTTTCTTTAGTCTGACTTTCATCTGCTTTAGAAATGTCTTCTTTTTTTTCAGAAGACTCTTCCAGAGAATCTGTTTTTCTTTCTCCTGTATTTTCAGCTACAGGTTTGTCAGCATTTCTCTGTTCATTAAGCATTTGAGCAAAAGAAACTGTGCTTGAGGAGTTTTGAGAAGTATTGAGATTTTGCGATAATTGTAAGTTCTTTATCTGTGATTCAGACGAAGTATTTACGATGATATCAGCGATTGCCTGCAATTTGGCACTCCTTCTTATTATTTATAAACAATTTGAAGGATTGCCAATCGAATGCTATTCCAGAGTTTCCGGCTTACTCAGCATATTCCGCTGGATTTCTGCAGCCCGGTCAGATGGCATTAAAGAAAGCCAGTATGAACCCATAGACATTGTGCCCCTTTCTGCTGCCATTTCCTCAACCTTGCGCAAAACGTCAATCACAACCTGATCATCCATTGCAACAAGTATAGAAACAGCGGCTTCCGGTCTCATACCATTCAGATTATTAGCAATCTGTTCAATGTTTACTTCTTTATCATCGTATTTTTTTAGGGTCAAGTTAAATGTTTTTTCTCTTTCTTCCTGATTTTTTTCTCGTTCTGAAAGTTCAAGAGCAATCTGTTCATTCTGCTTTTCTGCAAGCTCCAGGTCAGATTCGCGTTTATCTAATTCTTCAATGCGGATATCAATAGCTTCTTTTTGTTTATTGAGACGGTCTTCATCAAGATTAGAAACTAAAGGATTACTTTGGGTTGCAGTTACAGAAGATTGTGGAGTTTTTCCAAAAAGCTTGTATACAGGAGAAAATACCGATTTTACATGTAATATTCCAAGATAATCAAACCACAATAAGCCGCCAAGGACTAAAATCAGAATGATTAAGATAAGAACAAATGATTTACCAAAATTTCTGCTACCAGCCATTTTCCCCTCATCACTTTAATAGATTTTAAATATTATAACACACTAAATCTAATCTATCAAACCCGAAATTGCAGCACCCAGGGGAATATCGTTATCACAGGAAACAATTTTCCAGAAAATGCCCTTCTGATGGGTAAGAATTTCATCAAGATAAGCATTTACACGTTCTTTTATCATGTAAGTTTTATGGAAGGTTGTTCCGTCACACAAAATACAAACAGGTTTAGAAGCATTTTTTCCTTCATCAGTTTTAAGAGTACAGGCAACAAGGATTGCAGCAGCATAACGGGCAGAACGTTCTACAATTGCATCCAGAATCTGGAAAGTTCTGTCATAATCTTCTTCACTTGCAGTTTCTGCTGCAATTTTTCCAAGTGTAGAGGCTGCAGAGCGAGGATTGTGAAGGAAAGAATCTGTTTCAATCAGAGTAAGTGTTTCAAGAGCAGAGATTTTTTCGGCATAAGTGGCAGAGAAAAGTCCGTCTTTTGCAGCGGCTTTTAAGGCAATCGCAGATACTGGTCCAAGATATGCCCCAGAACAAAGCTTTTCCAAAAGGAAGGTTCCAGGTTTTACTGTAGTTTTATCAAATTCAATATCAAAATCAGAACGATTTACGCTTGTATATTTTCCGCTTTCACATACAATAATCTGCTTTTTAATTTTGCAGCATTCACAGTCAGGCTGAATATAAGCAGCGTTCATACCAGTTCCAAGAATATATCCAATATAGGAAGAATAATCTGTAATATTATCTGCACAGGCAGCACCAGCAAGCAGAGCGGCAACGGTATCATTACAAAGAGTAATTCTATTGATTGTATTCCAGCCGTGAGCAGTAAGAGCTTTTTTTAATTCATCACCTATAAGACAGCCAACAACTTCTGGAGCTTTTACTTCTTTTGAAAAACCAAGGAGTTTTCCATCACCATTTTCCTGGATTTCCATTGGATAAGAAAAGCAGAAACCGATTCTATCAGATTTATTTTTAAGATGTTCAAGATTTTTTGCAATCTGTTCAAAAAAATCCTTGCGGGAAAGCTCTTTTTCTACGCCAGGCATTTTTGTTTTTTCCATTTCAGAAATAAGAGGACTTCCATTAGAATCAAAAGTTACAAGGCAGGAACGGAAGTTTGTACCACCTGCATCTATTACAATTACAGATTTGCCAGAAGCAGACTCTGACGGCGGATTACAGAAGGTTCTAATCATATCCTGATCGGCCTTTTCTTTTCTAAGACCTTTTTTCATATCATCAAG
>JAILQA010000420.1 GCA_024699205.1 Treponema sp.
TATAAAGATTAATCATTTTATTAAAGGAGAATATAGATTTTACTACTACCATGGAAGAGATCCAAAGAAATATATTGATTATGAAATTTATGAGCCGTATAATATTGAATATTATGTTTATAGCACTTCAGAAATTTATGAAGGGGCGAAAAGATATGATATTAAGAAAACAAAATATTATATACCGGAATAATAATTAAAAAGAAACATAGTTTATAATCAATAGATTTCTTAAATCTATTTTTTTATCAAAAGTAAAAACACAGTCTATCTACATATTCAGTATCACATCTCCAAAGAATAGTATCAGTTTCTTTGCGCTTAACAAAATCAAAAAAAAACTTTCACTCATTCATTCCCCAATTCTTGCCCTTTATTTCCCATCAGGAAATCACTTTTAACCTTACACTATACCCATGATGATTCAGGGAAAGAGCTGCACACTGACTGTGGCAAAAGACGGTGACTATTATCCATTACCATACAGCGAGGAAACTGTAAGAGAAGCGTCCAAAGGCTACGCTCTCCCTGGCGTTATTGGTAAAAGGAAGAGAGAGAAAAAAGTTATAACAGGAAGATGTATTTTAGGCAGCGTTACTACCATGCTTGAATACCTTAATGTTTATGCTCTCTTCCTTTTACTTTGCAAATGTGATGACAAGTTTGATTTATTTGCAGACAGGATTTGCGATAAGAAAGTTTATAAAAATCTTTCTGTAAAAGAATTTGAAATCAGGGGAGAAAAGGAAAATCCATTTTTCCTTAAACTTGAAATAAAAGATAATGAAGATTCCTTTAGCACTGATTGGGAACCTGCCATACCAGAATTAAAATGGAATGCAGACAGAATATTTCTTTTTGATGGCCATAGTATTACAGCTGACGGATTTTTAATTCCTCTTGTTTACCGTTTTTGCCTGACTGGGAATTTTACAGAAAATTCAAAATATAAAATAACTCTTTACTATCCTTTGAATAATGAATTCTTTCCTTCTCAAAATACTATTAAAAAACTGACAATTCAAATTGACTGGAAGACCGGTATAAATACTGGGTTGTAATGAACGTTACACTCAAAAGACGTCTTGTAAAAAATGAGAATATTTTTTTTGGAGTTTATTCTGACCACGTTGGTGTAACTGGAATTGACTGTGGGGATGCAGACAGCACCTGGAGCTATTATTATTTTTCATCTGCCCGCAGAAGTGATTACAATTCAGCTATTGCTTATGTTTCTTCCCAGGCTTTTATTGCTCAATCAAGAAAGACTGACTGTGATTACTACCCGATTATTTATCTTGAATATGTAAATGGTGAAAATGCCTTTGCTTATACAAGAAGCCTGGCGGAAAATGTGGAAGCTGAGGCGGTGAATGAAAAGAGGATTTTCTTTAACAGGGTAGTGCAGGCTGCTTTAAGTTTGTGGGACTGGATAAGAGGGAAAATCAGGGACACTAATAATGTGGTGACTTTGTTCTGTCCGCTTGATTTGGAAATAGAGCTGGAATGTAGAATATGAAAAGAATTTATAAAAATAAAACGAAGCTTAGAATCCTGATTGATACCAAGTGTAATCTTTCGGGAGCTGTAAGCGTGACTATTTGCGGGATAAAACCGGATGGCACGTTGAAATCTTTTGTGGCCGGAATAAAGGATGAAGAAAGGGGAGTGATTTTTTACGACGTGCATAGTGCTGAGGATTTTGACCTTTCTGGCTGGTGGACCTTTTGGCCGGAAGTGACTTTTGATGATGATACAACAGCCTGCGGCAGGGCTGTGAGAGTGTTTGTGTATGAGAGTGGCAGATGATTATATTCCTGTAGAGCTCTGGCATGAATCTAAGAACTTTATTCAGGTTATTACGGATGATGTGGAAATCTACAAGAAAATAAAAACTTTTAGTTCTGTAAAGCCAAACGAGGAAGCGGACAAGTTCACAGCCTGGTGGGATTTGAAACGCTATACGGAAGTTCCTCATGCACTGATTTTGATTTATGAAAATTTGGAAAGAATAAATGAGACTGTAGGAAATTATGATGTGCTGGATGGATTAAATAAGCTGCAGATTAAAATGATTTTGTTTTACAGACTGCTTAAAAAAGAAGGAATGATAAATGAGTGAAAAATCTAGAATTAAAATAACTGATGAAAAAGAAAGGCTTGCAATTGAAGAGCTGACAAAGGACCTTAAGGCAAACAGGTTTGTAAAAGGTGAAATGCAGTTTATTGATGTGACGAATGCAAATTACTTTATGAAAGCTTATGGAGACCGCATCCGCTTTTGTGTTACCTGGAATAAGTTTTTAATCTGGAACGGAACCTGCTGGCAGACTGACACGAGAAGCGGTGTTGAAGGTCTTTGTGTGAAGTTTGTTCATAAGATGTATAGAGGATTGCGGGTTATAAATGACTTACAGCTGCAGAAGGATTTTGAAAAACATCTGATTAAGAGTGAAAGCTTCCGCCGCATACAAGCTCTTGTTGGGCTTGTAAAGGTGAGTGAAGAAATAATCGTTGAAGATTTTGAGCTGGATAAGGATGAGTATCTTTTTAATGTAAGGGAAATCACTTTGAACTTGAAAAACGGAAAAGGGATTACTCCGGAGCCTAAACATCTGATTACTAAGAAAAGTAATTTTATTTATGAAAAGGATGCCAAGTGCCCGACCTGGGAAATGTTTTTAATGCAGATTTTTAACAATGATTTGCAGCTGATTCATTTTGTACAGAAGGCTATGGGCTACTCACTTTCGGGTAATGTAAGTGAACAGTGTCTTTTTATTTTGTGGGGAACCGGAGCCAACGGAAAATCAACTTTTTTGAATGTTCTGCAATATCTTTTTGGAGATTATGCCTGCTCAACGATGATTGAAACTTTTCTGAAGAAGAACTCTGAGCAGAGTAATGACCTGGCTCGATTAAAGGGTGCTAGGCTTGTTACTACAAGTGAAGTTGAACAGGGTAAAGCATTAAGTGAAAGCCTGATAAAACAGATTACCGGCGAAGATGAATTAACAGCAAGATTTTTATACGGAGAATATTTTTCTTTTAAGCCGACTTTTAAAATCTTTATGGCAACTAATCACAAGCCAAAGATTAAGGGTGCTGATAACGGTATATGGCGGCGCATAAAAATGATTCCTTTTACGGTTACGATTCCGCCGGAAAGACGTGATAAAAATCTGAGCGATAAACTGATTGCAGAAAATTCCGGAATTTTGAACTGGCTGATTAATGGCTATGCGATGTGGAAAAAGGAAGGTTTGAAAGATGAGCCGGAAGCTGTAAGGGAGGCGAATGAGGAATACCGCTTTGATATGGACAGCGTGGGTACTTTTGTAACTGAGTGCTTTGAGCTGGATGCAAGCTTAAAATGGC
>JAILQA010000440.1 GCA_024699205.1 Treponema sp.
TAGATAATTTAGCATACTGTGTAGGTGATGTACTTTTGAGTGACGGTACAGTTATACCTTATAACGCTAAAAATATAGCCTTTACCCAGGAAGAAAAAGATAAAGCAATTGGTATTTTATATAGTATTGATGACGAGGGAAAACCAAGAGGCTGGTTGGGGCTTCATAACTCTGCAGGGAATAAGAAAGTAGAATGGTCACAAGCTGCTGATGTTAATTATGATAATATAATATGTACTCCAAGCAAAAGTGGAGAAGGGGCCGCTGATACAGTATCTTTTACAGGTGATACGGATGGTACTGATAACTTTTATGAATACATCAAAAGTATTTGTAAAACAAAAAAAGTGAGTGACTATAACGTAGTAACATATGACCCGCTTAGAAATGAATATAAATACTATGAAGCATTTGGATATTTGTCAAGCTACGGAACAATTTATAATCTTCCTGATGACTATAAAGAAGGCTGGTACATGCCGAGCATTGCAGAGCTTTGTTATTTATACAGAAATATGACTGTTCTTAACAGTATACTGGAAGCATTAAATGGTGTATTATTGGAAAAAGATAATTATTGGTCAGCCTCGCCTAAAGGAAATGGTGATGTTAATGTATGGGCTCTTGATTTTTCTAATGGAAATATAGCAGCTTACGACAGAGTAAACTCTTTTATGAATGTATGTTGTATACGGGGATTTGATGACATTACTAATCTGACTGCGAGTTATATATATTCAAGCGATAGCAGTATTATTAATGTCAGCTGGTTAAAGCCTATGCTACCAAATATTGATGGTGTATACCTGAGTTACACAAAAAATGGACAAGAAATTGTTACAGACGAGAAGATGTCTAAATCAGAATACTCTATAAACATGGCCGATACTGATGTTGAATATGTGTTTACTCTTTACGCAGTAGATACCCAAGGTAACAAAGGAAAAGAATCAACAGTAAAGATTACCCCAAAGAAGAATTCTGTTGGTGACCTGCTTTTGGCAGATGGTACAGTATTAGCTTTTAATGAGAACAATGTATTTTTGCCTCAAAACCAGAAAGACAATGCTGTTGGAATTTTATACAGTATTGATGATAACGGAATACCAAGAGGCTGGCTGGGAATTCATTCTGAGCATTTTGACAGATTAGTAAAGAATGACAATTATATTTCTCAGTTAGAGAGAGATAAAAAAGCTATTAACTGGACTAACATTTGTGAATTAGATTCTAATGCAGAAACAAATGCAAAAGAAGATTATCCAGTCTTTTATTATGCAAACACCTATGGAATAACATATAATCTTCCCGAAGAATACAAAACAGGATGGTATATACCGAGCTTAGAAGAGCTTTTGTTTATATATGAAAAAATAGATATCATGACTTTTGTATTTAAAGTTTTAGATTCTGGATCAGAGGAGGCATTTGTCGGCGATTCTGCGCATATTCTTTCGTTAACATATAGGAATGGAGAATTTCAAACAATAGATTCCAATGGTAATGTAGGAGATAGGGATGGAGTGTGTTGGGTATATTGTATTCGGCCTTTTTAGAAACTAGAACCTGTCAATTAATAATGTTGTAATCTGTGCAGCTTCTTGCCTCTTTTTGCGGAATGTGTATTTACCTTCTGTATGGTTTTAGGGCGGTTATGATATAAAAGAATTATGATGAACTTAAAAAGGATTGTAAAAAGATTGAATAGTAGAAATAATATGAAAATCAATTTCAGGGCAGCAATAATCTGAGAAATCATAAAAAAAAATTCAAAGACTTTCCAAAAATACTGCACTTTTTTTTCGTTTTACAACTATATTATATATGTATATATTTGCACTTCTTTAAATTTCCCCATCAAACACAGGCATTACATAAAGTTTAATTCCCCTTTTTTCCCTAGGGGGGGGCCATTTTTTGTTTAGGGACACTTTGAGCAGAAAGTTTATCTGCCCGTCCCAGAACAAAATTATGGAGGACAAAATATGTCAAACTATTATGATTCAAACCTTACCCCAGAGGAAAAATGGGAAAAAGCAACCATCGCCAACAACTTCATCTTCTACAAAGTCATGCGCAATAATCCTGATGTCTGCAAGGAATTGCTCGAAATCCTTCTGGAAATTGAAATTGACCATATTGAGATACGCGGTGAAGAGACTGTAGAAATTGATTTTGGTAGCAAAGGCATACGGCTTGATGTTTACGCAAAGAATACTAGTCAGGCTTTTAATCTAGAGATGCAGGCCACTGACACAAAAGAGCTTCCAGAAAGAGCAAGGTACTATCAGGGAAGCATTGATGTCGACTGCCTTAAGTCTGGCCAGATTTATAAGGACTTAAAAGATTCCTATGTAATTTTCATCTGTATTCCTGATATTTTTGGTAAGGGACTCGCACGTTATAGCTTTGAAAACTTATGCCGGGAAAACACCAACATCCGACTGAACGACAGGGCCTATAAATACTTTTTTATTGCCTCGAACTGTGATAAAATATTGAATGAAAAGCAGAAAGCATTTTTGAAGGTTGTTGTCGGTCAAAAGGCCAGCGATATTTTTTCGAGGAAAATTGAGGAACTGACACAAGACGCCAAGCATAATACACAATGGAGGCATCAGTATATGGAATGGGAAAGACAGAGAACTTATGATTTTGAAAATGGCAAGGAAGCTGGAATTGAAGCTAAAGCCGTAGAAGATGCTATAGAGTTCCTTAAAAAAGGAATTTCTCCAGAAACAATAGCTGAATGTATAAGGCTTCCATTAGAAAAAGTGCTTGAGCTACAAAAAGGCATTCTTCTAGAAGTATAAAAAAGCAGATAAAGCCATTATTTGCAACAAACCGTGCAGAATAGTATAATATGCGGAATATGGCTTTTTATGATTATTATGATGTTGCGGTTGTTGGGGCAGGACACGCCGGAATTGAGGCGGGACTTGCCTGTGCAAGGATGGGGCTTAAAACACTTTTGATTACGCAGACCCCGGATGCAATTGCAAGAATGAGCTGCAATCCTTCGATTGGTGGTATTGCAAAAGGAAATATTGTACGCGAAATAGATGCTCTTGGCGGTGAAATGGCAAAAATCATTGATAAAACAATGATTCAGTTCCGTTTACTTAATAAAAGCCGCGGACCTGCTGTTCAGGCTCCACGTTCTCAGGCAGATAAGATTGCATATTCTCAGACTGCACGCCTTACTGTAGAAACTACACCTAATTTATATACTTTGATGGACACGGTTGTTGATATTCTTACCACTGCAAGTTCGACGCCGCTCCCACCAAATGCAGACAGTCAGGCTGAAAAAGGCACAATTCCTGGTGAACGTCGCGGAAATGCCGATAGCAACATAACAGAAGAAAATTATGCAAGTCAGGCAGCCCGAAGTGGAATGCGTCAGAAAGTTACTGGACTTGTAACAGAGCGCGGAAGAATAATCCCTGTTCGCTCAGTTGTTCTGACTACGGGAACCTTCCTTGGTGGACGCATTTTTATTGGTGAATACGATGCTCCTTGTGGCCGCGTTGGTGAGCCTGCTGCTTATGGACTTACAGCAAGCCTTCACCGCCTTGGTTTTACTACAGGCCGTCTTAAAACAGGAACTCCGCCTAGAATTTTAAAGCGCACGATTGATTTTTCTAAACTGGAAGAACAGCCTAGCGATACAGAAGTAATTCCATTCTCATTTGATGATAAGGAAGTGAACCGCCCTCTGGTTCCTTGCCATGTTGTTTATACGAACGAAGAAACCCATAAAATTATCCGTGAAAATATTGGTCGTTCGCCTTTGTACAGCGGAAAAATCTCTGGAATAGGGCCGCGCTATTGTCCTTCTATTGAAGACAAGGTTATGCGTTTTAAGGAAAGAGACCGCCATCAGATTTTTGTTGAGCCGGAAGGTCTTTCTACTGATGAAATGTATTTGAACGGTCTTTCGTCTTCCCTGCCGGAATGTGTTCAGGATGCCTTTATGCACACAATGGTTGGTTTTGAAAATGCAGTTCAGTCTCGTCCGGGCTATGCTGTTGAATATGATTATGTTGAACCTACTCAGTTGTACCCGACTCTTGAAACAAAGCGAGTTGCGGGACTTTTTGATGCTGGTCAAATCAACGGTACCAGCGGGTATGAAGAAGCTGCCGGTCAGGGACTTGTTGCTGGAATCAATGCCGGACTTTATGCCCGTGCTCATATTTCTTTGTGTGGTCCGCTTAGTGAATTACCTCATACAATGAACGGTACGCCTACATCAATGGAAAAGGGTGCATTTAATCTTCATGCAAATATGAGTAAAGAAGAATTACATCACTTTGCAGAAATGAGTGAGCGTGAAACAAAGGAATTGAATGATTTTATCTGCGGTGTTCAGAAAGCTGCCGGTTATGAAGCTTTTGAAAAAATACCTGAATATGAGCCAGTGATTATTGGCCGTGATGAAGGTTATATTGGTGTTTTGATTGATGATTTGGTAACGCTTGGTACAAAGGAACCTTACCGAATGTTTACTGCTCGAGCTGAATACCGTCTTAAACTCCGTCATGATACTGCTGACCGACGTCTTGCAAAATATGCTTACCGTGCAGGGCTTAAAACAAAGGCCCAGTATGAAGCTATTGAATCAAAATACGCCCGTCTTGCCGAAATTGAAGCTCTTTTATTGAAGAAACCTGATGCCGAAAATCCTGGTTATGATGAAGCAGATTGGGAAGAAGCTAAGATTGACGCAAAATACAAATATTACATAGAAAAGCAGGATAAGCGTGTTGCAAAGCTGCATAAAATGGAGAACACTCATATCCCACCTGATTTTGACTATGGTTCAATTCCATCTCTTTCTGCAGAAAGCCGCATGAAGCTTGAAAAGGTTCGTCCGATAACGCTAGGTCAGGCAAACCGAATAAGTGGCATCAGAAACAGTGACATTATGCTGCTGATGGTTTATTTGAAAAGATAAAACGATTTTGCGGGGATGTATTGTTTTACACCCTGCATGCACAGACTGTATGACTGCCTGCTCCGAGAAGTTCTAGGCGGGAACAGTTTGCTTTCTGGTATTCTATAAAGGCAGAAAACTCTTCTTCTGACATTTCGTTGAGTTCGCGGCGCATGTAGTCGGCGGGTCCGTCGGCAGAAATTATTTTTATACATTCAAGCTTTGCTTTTTGGTTCAGGCGGTTTATATCGTCCAGGCGTACGTAATCGTATAAATCTTCCTGCGTGCTGATTGTGTGAAAATCCTTTGTGAGTCCACCTTTTTCCTGTACTGCGGCAAAGTTATGTTCCTTAAAACAATAGGTGATTACAGAATAATCGTCCATAACGTAAGCGCAAAGAATTATTCCGCCAGTTTTTGTAACACGCTTTGCTTCTTCCAGAGCTTTTAGTTTTTCTTCGTCGCCGTGAAGGTGATAGAGAGGCCCGAATACAAGAGTAAGGTCAAAGCTTTTATCCTGCAAAAATGGAATTGAACGGGCGTCTCCCTGCCAGGTTTTTACGTTTTCGTGTTTTGAGCGTAAGACTTCCAGATTGCGTTTTACCAGTTCTACGGCAGTTACATCGTGCCCTTCCTTAGCAAGCGCAATAGAATAACGCCCTGTCCCCGCACCAAGGTCAAGGATTTTTAGCGGCTGGGCCGAAATGCTTTTTATGCATTCGTGGATAAATGCCATTGTAACTTCAAATTCTACTCTTCCATGTCGGGTTGTGAGGCGGTGATCTTCGTTGAATTTATTGTAGTATTGTTCAAGCGTCACTTATTTAATTTTCCAGGCGGCATCAACGGCTTTAAGGGCAGCTTTCTTTTCTTCATCGGTCATAAAGGATGCGATGTAACTGTTCTTAACAAGCTGTTTGATTTCGTCCATGGTAAATTTAAGGCTCTTAACACAAATCCAGAATTCGTCGAGAAGTGTTGTCTTAAAGAATACCGGATCGTCGGTGTTGATTATAACCATCATGCCCATATCAAAGTATTTTCGTACCGGATGATAGCGGGCAAGTTTAACGACTTTTTTAGTAAAGGTATTAGATGTAATACAGATTTCGATTGGAAGCTGAGTTTTAACGAGTTCTTCCATAAGTTTTTTGTCCTGAATTGCTGTAACGCCGTGACCGATTCTCTGTGCATGAAGATAATTGATTGAATCCCAAATTGATTCAGGGCCAACGTCTTCGCCGGCATGAGCAACTGCTTTGTAACCTTCTTTAAGTGCAAGTTCAAATACAGGAGCGAACTCTTTTGCAGGACCTTTTGCTTCTGCGCCACCAAGACCAATACCGATGATGTCTTCGCAAGGATAAGATTTGAACATTTCGTAGTTTTTCATTGCATTTTCGCAGCCGAAAGTTCTTGAAACATCCATAAGGAGTTTGATCGTAATTCCGTCTTTTTCCTTGATGCGCTTAATCTGTTTGTGGAAAATTTCGACCATCTTTTTGTAGCTGAAACCTTTTTTGATAAAGGCGGATGGAGCAAAGAAGGCTTCACAATAGTTGATTCCGTTTTTAACAAGGTATTTTTCCAGTTCTTTGAAGACCAGATTGAAGTCTTTTTCGGAAGTATACATATCCTGAATTTTTAGGAAGGACTGAATGAATCCGTTTAAGTCGTTATAGGCAAAGAGAGCGTCCTGTTCTTCCTTTGACATTTCTTTACCAAAACGGTTCTTGTAAAGTTTTTTTACTCCTGCCATGGTGATTACGGCTTCAATATGGATATGAAGTTCTGCTTTTGGCACAGCTTTCAAAAAAGTCTTAAATTCTGATTTTGTCATACATATCTCCTGGAAACTTTTCAGCATCTGTATTTTGTTTTAAAACATCAATAATATATGGTAACATCGTTCTTTTGATATTTCAAGAAGAGAAAAGTCCTAAATTTATTATCGGCAGAATCAGATTGTAACTTTACAAAAAGTTTCTACAGTAAAGTTTTTACAGCAGACTTTTTAATTCTTCGATAATTGCTTTAAAGGTGTCGCAGGCTGCCTGAACAGGTTCCACGCTTGCCATGTCAACTCCGGCAATTCTGAGCGATTCAATTGGATAGCGCGAACCACCGCTCTTGAGGAACTTAAAGTAATCTTCCCTTTCTTTTTCGCCGCCTGTAGTTACGCGTTTTGCAAGTGCCAGAGCGGCTGAGATTCCGGTCGCGTATTTATAAACATAAAAAGCATTGTAGAAATGAGGAATGCGCAAACCTTCCAAATCTGAATTAGCTTCAAAATGCATGAGCGGTCCAAAATAAAGCTCCAGCAATTCCCGGTAAGTTTTTCGTAATACTTCTACTGTGAGTGGCTGACCGTTTTCAACAAGCTCGTGGGTTTTGAGTTCAAATTCAGCAAACATGGTCTGGCGGTAGAGGGTTGCAACGATGTCATCGGCCCGCATAGAAAGCAGGTATTTTTTCATTTCCGTGCTTTTGGCGTTTTTGAGCATGTATTCAAACAAAAGCTCTTCGTTGAAGGTTGAGGCAACCTCGGCTTCGAAAATTGTATAGTCGTAGCACATAAAAGGATTGTTGTGAACTGAATACCAGGAGTGCATTGAGTGTCCGCCTTCATGAATCATTGTGAAGATATCGCGGATATTTTCTTTGTTGTAATTTAAGAGGATGTAAG
>JAILQA010000451.1 GCA_024699205.1 Treponema sp.
ACCTTTTCCGCAGATAATAAGAACTGATGAATCGCGGAATGAAGAAAGTCTGGAGATTATAAAATCTGCCATTTTGCGGGCTGCATTTTCCATCATCAAAAAAGGAGGAATAGCGTATTTTTCTTTTGCCTGTTTTTCCAGTTCTGAAGGATTAGCAAATACAGAAATCATTTTTTTTCTTTTGCTTTTTTAGAAATCTTGTAACCGCAGAAAGCATAAATAATTGCAAACAGAATCATTAAAAAGCATAAAATCTGTCCGGTAGAAATATTTGCCAGCGAAGTATTTAAGTAAGTTGGTGCGTTTGAATTTCCAATTCTATAACCTAAATCTACGTCCGGCTGTCTGAAATATTCTATAAAAAATCTTACTATGCCATAGCCGCCGGCATAAATTGCTCCAAGCATTCCATCGAATTTCTTATGCTTACGGAAAAACCATATTACAAGCCAGAGAACAATTCCTTCAAAAAATGCTTCGTATAACTGACTTGGATGTCTTGGAAGATTTACAAGTGCATTGGAAGAAATATCCATTCCAATTTTTGCAGCAAATTCCTTAACCCATTCTAAAGAGCCCGAATACGATTCTGCATGAGGAAATACGACTCCCCATGGCATTGTCGTAATTCTTCCATATAATTCACCGTTAAGAAAGTTTCCTATTCTTCCAAAGGTGTAGCCTAGCGGAATAGCGCAGACCATTGCATCGCTCCATTTTAAAAATGAAACCTTATGCCTTTTGCACCAGACTATCATTCCAATAATTCCGCCAAAAAATCCACCATGATAAGACATTCCTTCAAAACCGGTAAAATGTCCGTTATAAAATGGCCAGAAAATCAGCCATGGTCTTTTATAGTAATTTATTGAAGTATCATAAATTAAGGTAGAAAAAATTCTTGCACCAATCAAAAGAAAAACTATTCCAGTAAAAATAAAGCTGTAAATATCGTCATCCTTTACTTTATATGTTTTTGTGTCTAATGCGCCTTCTTTTGCAACCTTTTTTAATAAAAAATATGCGATTGCAAAAGCTACTGCATACATTAAGCCATACCAGCGCAATAATCCTAAAAATTTTACGCCAGGAAAAATCTGCGGCTGAATCCAGGAAGGATAATTGATATACAAAAACATTTTTTTAATCTCCTTAGCGCAATGGAAAATTGCTGTTAATTATACTTTGAATCCCTGCTCGGCAGCCTTTATGAGTTTTGATTTCAAAAGATTGTTTTCTTTTTTCAGCTGAGTCAGTTCATAATTTTGGGCCTTTATCATTTCGGCAAGTTCACTTATGCTTAAAGAACCTCCCGAAACTAAATCATCAATTCCTGAGAGCTTAAAGTTATAATCTTCTGCTGCGTCCTCTTCTGCTGCTTCAAAATTATCGCTGTTAAAGCTGTCCGGATTAAAATCAGAATCAAACTGATGAACTGGAGATGAAATAACTTTATCTGCAATTCTATAAATAGCCTGACCAAGTACAGATTGAGGCTTATAAACTACAACCGGTAGTTGAGAAGAAAGAGCCTTGTCCTGAAGCATATCGCGGTACATAAGACCAAGATATTCAATCTCAAGACCAAGATATTGATTGCAGGAAGCTTTAATTCGCTGAGCTCTGTCTGCATCTTTAGGATCTTCAATCATGTTCATAACAAGGCGCGGACGGAACTGCTGCATGCGGTTTATAAATAACTGTGTTGTCTGTGCATCTGTAGCAGCAAGTCCCTGAATAAGCTGAGGAATATATAATTTTTGCAAAGCCTGTGAATTTTTCTTTAATTCATCAAGATAAGCTCTTCCTGCAGTTCCTCTTTTAAAAGTTGTATAAAGCAGTCTGAATACGGCATTCTTTAAAAACAAATAACCGTTTAAGGTTGCTGTTACGGCTGGTGCCGAAACAATAATTCCTTGCGGAGAAAGTAAAAACATATCAAGTATAAATTGATGAGTTCCTGCTCCCAAATCGAGAATTACGTAATCTGTATCAATATTTTTTAAGTTTCTTATAAGTTTTACTTTCTGCATATGTTTTAAAGAAGTCAGATCAGGAATCTGGCTATCGCCTGCAATAAAACTTACATTCTGATAATCAGTTGGCTTAATAATATCTTTAAAATCTGATTTTTCTGTAAACCATGAACCAAGGCTGGCAGTTCCCGGCTGCTGACCGATTACAAGGTGCAGGTT
>JAILQA010000202.1 GCA_024699205.1 Treponema sp.
GGAAATAATTGTAAAATCGGTGTTACAGGCCGCAAGTACGAAGACGGTGACCATGGTTCCTTCTACAGTGCAGACGGTATTATTGTAATCAGAAAAGGTGCTGTTATTCCTTTATCACATTTACTTTCGATTTTTCCTTTATCCAGCCTTTCGCTTAATAATTCTCCTAGTTTATCGTACATTTCCGGCATTAAGTTTAAATATCTCCCGCTTTTTCTGCTTTTTTTATAAAAAAAAACGGATTGCCCGCCAGTATTACCTGTTGAACAATCCATTTTATTCAATTTTTGTTCTAAAAAGACAAAATCAGCTTAGATTTCTGTTCCTTCAGGAATAACAGCACCTTTTCTGATTACAATAATACCGTCTGCACTGTAGAAGGAACCATGGTCACCGTCTTCGTACTTGCGGCCTGTAACACCGATTTTACAATTATTTCCGATTTTGGCGTTTTTATCGATAATTGTGTTTTCAATCTTACAGTTCTTTCCAATTCCAGTGTTTGGCTGGCCTTTTTCGCGATTTTCAGCTTTTTCTTCCTCGCTGTCGTAATAGTCAGCACCCATCATAATTACGCCGTCAAGTTCGGTTCCGTTTTCAATAATTGAGCGTACACCAATTACAGAGCGATTTAGTTTACAATCTGTAATAATACATCCTTCAGATGTGAGGGAAGAAGTAATATTTGCGCTGTTGATTTTTGAAGGAGGCAGGTTGCGCATGTGAGTATAAATTGGAGAAGTGTTGCCGTAAAAATCAAATGCAGGATAAGGTTCTGTAAGTGCGATATTTGCTTCGTAGAAGCTGCGGATAGTTCCGATGTCTTCCCAGTATCCGTCAAAGAGATAAGAACAGATTTTGCGTTTTCCAATAGCAAGAGGAAGGATTTCCTTACCGAAGTCAGTGTATTTTTCGTTTTCGCCAAGCAGACACTGTTCCATAGTGCTTGCATTGAATATGTAAATACCCATAGAAGCAAGGTATTCTTTCTCTGGTGGAAGTGCTCCGCGGGCTTCTGTTGGAATCTTCCAGTCATCGATGTTCAAAGTTGGCTTTGGTTTTTCCATGAACTCTTTAACGCGGTTTTCGCTGTCAATCTTCATAATACCAAAACCAGAAGCATCGTGTCGGTTTACAGCAGTTGTTGCAATTGTGATTTCTGCACCAGATTTAATATGAGCATCCATAAATGCCTTTAAATCCATTTTGTAAAGCTGATCACCAGACAAAATTACATAATGTGTTGGTTTTTGTGACTTAAAGTGGATGAAGTTTTTGCGTACAGCATCAGCAGTTCCTTCATACCAGCCCGAATGTTCAAGAGTTTGTTCTGCAGCCAGAATCTCTACGAAACCACCTGAAAAACGATCAAAGTTGTAAGAATTAGTGATGTGCAGATGGAGGGAAGCCGAATTAAATTGTGTTAAAAGGTATATTTTTTTATACCCTGAATTGATACAATTTGAAAGAGGGATATCTACAATTCTGTATTTTCCTCCGAATGAAACGGCAGGTTTAGAGCGTTCCTTTGTTAAAGGATAAAGACGTGTTCCTTTTCCTCCTCCTAAAATAATGGCCAATACTCTTGGTTCTTCGTTTGCCATAAAAACTCCTTAATTTATTCTATTTATCTTTTCCTATTACCAATTAATAGATATAAATATTATAATTCTACTCTATGCGATTTGCAAACGAAATATGTTTAATTCCACTCTCTCTTCTTTTTTCCTACAGTTTTCTGATCAAATACTCTTCCTTTTGCGCCAATCAAATACATTGTAATAGAGTTTGAATTAACTACAAAATAGCATCCGCCTACACATCCGCCGCCGTAGAACTCGAATTTTCCTTTTCCGTTTGGATATTCATTAGATATGGCAGAAAGAGAACCACCTTCTGTCATTGGACTTGTTACATAAACAGTTCCATTTGCATCTGATGCAATTTTTTGGCTTTTTACAATTTCGTATGTTCGTGAATACGAGTGACTGTCACTTCCAAGGGCAAAATCTACACCAACAGAATCAAAAATCTTTCTCCAGTCAGCATAATGACCCCAGACTTCCTCATCACATACAAGATATGCGTAATGCTGGAATGCAATAATATAGTCATATTTACCTTTGTTTTCTTCAACAACAGCCTTAAACCATGCTTTTTGAGTTGAAAGACTTTCTTTATATTTTGAATCGACACTTTCTTCCGACATGGAGTCAATTCCAATAAAGAGAACACGGTTATAAAGATACCAGTAATTTGAAGGATCAAGAGTTTTTACAGTACCATCAGAAGTTTTGTATGTATTTGTTGAAGGAAATGCTGTACATTCATACTGCCAGCGTGGAGAAACTCTGGCTTTACCGCTTAAACCTCTGTATCCGTCATACAAATAATAATCATGGTTTCCTGTAGTAGTTGCCCACATATAGTCTTTGATTTCTGGAATAGCATCCCAATAAAGCCAGTCCTGATAAACGGCACCTGCTTCTACAAGGTCCCCGGTAAATAAAACATAATCAACTTCTGGAAGGTCTGCTTTTTTAAGATTTGCATTTGCAAAACCAATAAGTTCACTTATACGTTTAATATATGATGAACTGCCAGACGGTGTGTGTAAATCTGCGGCCCAGAAGAATGAGAACTGACCGCCTTTTGTTCCTGCTGTCTTAAACTTAAAGGTTTTGGAAATTTCTGATGAATTACCTGTTCCTACTCTGTAAATATAATCTGTGTTTGGCTTAAGCTTTTTTAAATCAGCCTTACAGAAGTAAAATTTTGTATTATCAAGCTTACCACTGCCGTCATTCCAGCCGTATTTTTTTTGTTTAGTATTATCTTTAGCATCGGTATCTTCAAAATTGCCTTCGGTTAGTTTTCCTTCTACCCAAACTTTTCCGGCTTTTGAAAAGCTTGTATCATCGGCAGTCGTAAATTCTACATAGTTTACAGGAACCGGAGAATGCCAGTTAATAGTCATTTCTTTAGAACAATCTGCTCCAGGTCCAATGGAAATCATCTGCAGTTTGTTGATTGAAACGTCATCTGCAGGAGCAATGTAAGCAATTTCTGCATTTGAAGAATCTGTACCGATCCATACAGAATCATCAACATCTTCTACAATAAGCGGGTTATTCGGGATTGTAGATTGTCCAGTTAATCCATCTGAAGGAGGAGGTGTGTTCGGTTCAGATGGTTTATTAGTGTCGTTTTTACAGGAAATAAAAGCTATTGCAAAAAGAAACGGCAATAAAAATAAAAAAAT
>JAILQA010000068.1 GCA_024699205.1 Treponema sp.
CATAATACCGTCAGACCTTGATATGAATATGCTGGCAAATATTATGGACACTCAGCTGAAAATTCAAATTAAAAAATCATCATTTCTTAATGATTATGATTACATAATCTTAGACCCGCCTGGAACCTGGAACGCTCAAACTCGCAATGCTGTATTTGCATCCGATGTAATTGTAATCTCTGGAACTTGTTCAAACCTTGATTTAAGAGCAACTAAAAATTATTTCGACCAACTTTCAAATTGCTGTCTTGATAGTGAAGTATTTGTTGTTTGTAACAAATACAAAAAGGAACTTAATCCAGATGGAATCTTTGAAGCTTACAAAGAAGCCTTTTCTGACTTTCTTTTAGACTTCCCTATTCCGGATGTAAAGAGTTTCAAAAAGTTTGTTGCAGATCCAATCGGCTATAAAATCCATCCGACTGTAAAAGCTCGCTTGGAAAAGTTTGTAGAAGTAGTTACTGGCTACAAGGAGCAGATTTTATGAGTTGTAATAGCAACAATCCACTTTTTAAGAAGCTGAGAGCCTTAGAAACACAAGCGCTTAAAATCAATGCAATTGAAAAATCAGATATAAAAACTTCCGGGGAAATGAGGGAAGAAGCCTGGGAGTGTTACTTAGTAGGCAAAGTAGAGCATCTGGAATACGTGATAAATAACAAAGAGCTCGAAATGGAAACAAGGGAGGAAACTGTAAATGCCTAAATTACCACAAGAAAACATACTTACAAGAAAAATCAGCCTGGACCAGATAGTAGAAACAGGCAACGTCCGTTTGAATTATAACCAGGAAGAAATAGAAAATCTTGCTGACTCAATTTTCAGATACGGCCTTATAAATCCTATTTCCGTAAAATTTTTACGGGAAGATGAAAATGGTATAAAAAAATATGAACTCATTGCAGGTCATAGACGTGTAAGAGCTTACAAACATCTTTGTGAAAAAGGCCATGATTACACTCAGATTACAGCAACAATTTGTCATGGTGAAAAAGAAATTGTTCAGCTGGTGGAAAATATTCAGCGTGAGCAGCTTTCACAAATAGACATTGAAACAGCTGTAAAAGCTCTTGTTACTGCCGGAATGAGCCAGAAAGAAATAGCAGAAGAGCTTTCTAAGCCTCTCTCATGGCTGCATGATACACTTGCAGGAAGTCAGGTCCGTGAAAATGTAGAAGCTCAAGGAGTAGATACAACCGGCATGAGCACAAAGGCGCTTTCTCAGCTCGCTTCTATTCCAGGAGACAAACTTCCAGAAGCCGTAACTAAGGCGAAAGAAAACGGTGGAACTGTAAAAGCTGCAACAGAACAATTACAGGAATATCGCAAAGAAAACGGAATAGAAGCTCCAAAAAATACTAAAAAGAAAAACATAGAAGCTTCGCCGTTTGATTTTGAGCCTGAACCAATAACAATTACAGTTGAAAATGTAATAAGTGAAATTCGCGACTATATGCAGCGCCAAAAGTCTATTTCTGGACCAGACATGGAACTGCGATACGGTTTTAATAATTTTGCTTGCTGGGAAAAAATTATAAATGCAATCACAGAAGATTTAACAGCTTTGTTTGAAGCATATCAGCACAACTAGGAGAAAACCCAATGAATCAAAAACCCGGCTGGACCTACATATACTCAGAAGAACTCAAACAGCACATTGCAAGACACGATGCGTCCGGCTGGGTTTATTGTGAAGACGGCACGAAATACAGCCCAAAAGAAATTCAAATCATTATAAAAAATCACAAGCTTATGAGCGCAAAAGCTCATTTAATTAAAAAAATTTTTGACGGTGAAATCATACAATAAGGACGGAGAAAAAATGGACTTTGGAAAATATAAAAATAACTTATTTGATTATCTTAAAATAATGGGAATTGAAGCGCATCGCGGATTAGTCCGCTGTATCAATCCCGCGCATGATGATCACAATCCGTCCTGTGAACTCTGGGAAGATCATTTTAAATGTTATTCCGGCTCATGCGGATGCAGTGGCGATATATACGACGCTGTAGAACTGCTGGAAGGAATTACTGATAAGGCAGAACAATTCAAACATCTTGAAAAGATTTTTGGCGGCTCATTTACTCCAAAGCCAGTTGTAAAAAAAACAGAAGACAAAGAAGAAAAACCAAAGTTTACTCCGGAACCTGAGTCTGTAGAGGCAATGGATAAATATTTAGACTTTGGCTTTGCACCAGAAGAGGCTTTAATCAAGTTTCTTTCAGAACGATGTACAAAAACCACAAAAGGCGAATTTACTCAATATTCAGAAGAAATCATTGAAAATCTTAAAAAATATTTTGGCTACTGGCCAGGAATGGATATTGCTTTAAAAGAAATTGGCAATAACACAATTTACCGCTCTGGCATCCCTACAAAACCAAATGCAAACGGTCAGTACGCCTGGGCTCATTCAGGCTTAGTGCTTAAAATCGGCAATGGCTACAAGCTTCATTTTTATAACGAAGGACAGTGTGATAAACGAGGTAGCCTTTCTTGTCAGACCTTCCCTACTCCTAACGATCTGGAAGATAAATTGCAGGATGAAGGAATTATACTTGTAGAAGGTGAAATGGATGCAGTTGTTTGTCGTGCTGCCGGCTTCCATAATGTTTTTTCTGTAGGTGGCACAAATGGCTTAACAAAGCCAAAAATAAAAAAACACTTGTTGAATGTAAAAAAAATTACAATCCTCTTTGACAACGACAACCCCGGCAGAATCGCGGCCGGATTACAAACTGCCATCGGCACAACATCTTTACCTGAAAAGTTTTTACAAGCTGGATATACCGGAAATATCTATTGTGCACGCCTGGAAGAATACAAAGACCCGGATGAATGTATCTGTTATCGCCGCGCCGATCTTATCCAGAAAGCTATTGAGAATGCAGAACCATTCCAAAAAGCCCCTCAACAGATAAAACAGAATCTCATTCCGGCCGTAACTCTTAAACGCCTGGTAAAAGCTCTTCAGTCAACCAAAATTACTAAAAAGGAACTTGATAATTTTTACTCTGCACTTTTGAAAGTTTCAGCCCGTGATAAAGAATCTAAACAAGTTTTCCTGGACAACGGAATCACCCAGCGCCGCATAGATAACCCATCAGAATCCAATGTTGAAGCTTCATATATTCACACAGTTGCTGCAAAATATTTGTCTTATTACTGGCAGCGCAAATTTGTTGAATTTGTCAAAACAGAAAGCGATTTAGATAAAGAATCAAAAATAACTCCTATTCTGCCTATTGATTACAAAAATCTTGAAAAAGATGCAAATTACGCAAGATTTGTAATGAATCATGGAGAAACTTCAGCAGCTCTTTTAATTGAACGGGTATTAAAAAACCGCTTCATCTATATTGAAGATGAAAAAAAATACTACTTCTTCAATGGTCACATCTGGGAGCGAAAATCAGACGTTCTAAGAATCGTTTATAACATTCTTTTCAGCATAATTGTCTGGCATGAAAATACTGGAGAAAAGGACAAAGAATTTTATAAAAATATCGGAAAGCTTAAATCAGTTGTAGAACAGCGCAAATTCCTTACAGCTGTTGCAAAAAACTTTTCAGAGCTTCCATCTATTTTCCGGGAATCGGTAACTTTTGATGGACCTCAGATCCAGGAGACATTAACTCTTGAAGATGGAGTTTTAGACTTTTCCGGAAAGCAGCTTAAAGTTCGCTCTGCCCTTCCAAACGAATACCGCTTAAGAGTTTTGCCATACAAAGTTGATGATGTAATGCTGGCAGAAAAGCCTGATAATTTCTTAAAATTTATGCACTCAAACTTTAAGAACGAAGATACTTTGAAAACGCTCTTTTATTATTTAAGCCTCATTCCTTCACGTTGCGCTCAATACAAAGTAGGAGGAATCTTTATTGGAACTGGTGGAACAGGAAAAACTACCACAATGAAGATTATATCTGATCTTTATCCAAAAATGACAACACCAATTCCGCGCCAAATTATCATGCTTAATAAAGACATCAGAAACTACTCTGGAGGAGCTCAGCCGGAAATAGCAGAACTGGAAGGAATGGGAGCTGGAATCTCAGATGAAACACAGCGTAACGATATGCTAAACTCAGCCGTATTCAAACAGCTCACAGGTGGAGGTGTTATGAAAGCCCGCCGATTGTATGCCAATGCTAAAGAGTTTAAGCCAACAGCTCAGACCATCATTCTGACAAACTATTTGCCACGTTTCGACAATAAAGACCCTGCTACAATCGACCGTATGGTAGTAATTCCTTTTTCTGTAACTCATAAACGCGGCGAAGATAAAGACTTCAAAGACGAAAATGATATTTTTGAACTATTGCGGCCAGAATATCCTGGAATTGTAAAGCTTTTTGCTGAATATTATATCCATCTTAAAAACGACTATAAAGGCAAAATTCCGCTTTCAAAAGAATGTCAATCTTACAAAGATGACTATGTAGAAGATCAGGCAACAGACCTTGATAGATTTGTTAAAGAAAATATTGAATTTATCAAAGATGAAAATGTCTTTACAAAAGTAAAAGACCTTTATGCCCGCTATTGTGAAATCAACGACATTGAGCTTAATGAAAAAGGTCAGCCAGTTGATAAAGACGCATGGACTCAGAACAAGCTCACCCACTTCCTTAAATCTGACTATACAGAAATTCATATTAAACAGAAGCGCTTTGGCGGCGCACCTGAGCAAATTATTATTAATATGCGCTTAAAGGAAAATCCAAACTTGCAGAAAAAAGAACAACAGCCGCTACTTCCTGAACAACCGGCACCAGTAAAGCAGGAAAAGAAAGCAGCTCCAGTTCAGCCGGAAATAATTCCGCCACCACCAACAGACAATCCATTTGATTACGATGGAAGCGAGGATGAAAATGACTTTGATATTTTCTGATACAACAGGTGAAGTTTTAAGCACGCCTAAAGAAGAAAAGCGAGAAGAGCACGAATCAAGCTTTATCGTTGTAAGATATTACCAGGATGACTCAGGATGGCGCTTCAGCATCCAGCTTAAATTAAAAAGGCTGATTAGATGTAAATCATGCTTACAATCTGATCAGCCTATGCAAAGTAAAACAGCTGCTGTTCTTGCAGCTGAAAAAACTGTTTATTCCTGGCTGTCAAAACCACAAAGAAAACAGTTTGCAGCTTTTTCAGTTTTCGATTTTGAACAGCCGTCTTTATTTCCAGAACTCGATTAAAGTTCCCACCAGCTAATAGTCATACTTTTACGACTTATAGAACCGGTTTTATAGCGTTTTGTAAAAGTATTTGTTTTTCGGTCCAGGAGTCCATATCCTAGATCAATATTTCCTTTATTATTCCTGATGATATATGCAGTGCCATCTTCAGTAAAATAAATTACCGCATGGTAAAATCCTGAATCCTTTAAATCATCCGCAAGCTGGATTAAATCTGCATCAGTAATTCCTACGTTATTGGCCGTAAAAAATGCACA
>JAILQA010000076.1 GCA_024699205.1 Treponema sp.
TGATTAGGATACTGCTGGATTGCAAAATCCATGCGTTCCATAAAGTTTTTTAAGGAATCCCCCGGTAGGTCTGCATAAGAAAGCTGAAAACCAAAAATCAGCCCGGAATCATTTAAAAGCCGGGATTTATTACTGAAGAATTTTTTATCGAATAAAAGTTTTCCGCCCTTTTCGGTAGCTTTCAGAGGAATATCAAAGGAACAGAAGATTTTTTCTGCGGCTGACACAAGTTCTTTATCAACAACAGAAGCATCAATTAAAAAAGAAACATAAAGCTCCGGGGCATATTCAGCGAACAAATCAATCAATTGAATTATTCGTTTTTTGTTTACTGCAATTTTTTCATCATGAACAGAAAATTCGGTAATTCCTTTTTCCTGTAAATGAGGAATTTGAGATTCTAACTGCTCAGATGAAAATTGATACTGCTTCTGCATAACCTAATTAAAGCAGGACAATTCCGCGCTTTTTGCAGTCCTTTTTAATTTCGTCAGTCCAAACACTTACCTGAGTTTCGCCGATATGAGCCTTGCGCAAAAGGAACATGCAGAGGCGAGACTGACCAATTCCACCACCTAAAGTCTGGGTTAATTCACCTTTAAGCAATTTGCTGTGGAATTCAAACTTAGCGCGTTCAGGACAACCACGTTCTTCCAACTGGGCTTTAAGACTTTCCGGGCTTACACGAATACCCATTGAAGAAAGCTCAAAAGCACTATCCAAAACAGGATTCCATACAAGAATATCACCATTCAAACCGCGGTGACCGTCGCCACTTTCTGTAATCCAGTCATCGTAGTCAGGAGCACGTCCGTCATGAATGCTACCATCAGGAAGTTTACCACCGATACCTGTGATAAATACTGCACCATATTCTTTTGTTACTTTATCTTCGCGCTCTTTTGGAGTCAACTTTGGATAAAGCTTCTGTAAATCATCAGCATAAAGAATCTTTATTTCTTTAGGAAGGATTGGCTTAATTTTTGGATAGCGGTCATACAAGAAGAACTCAGTTCTCTGAATACAGCGGTAAACCTTTTTTACAATTTCATGAAGGAAATAAACATTTCTATCCAAAGGATCAATTGCCATACACCAGTCCCACTGGTCAACATAAATGGAATGAATTGGATCCAAATCTTCATCCGGACGAAGGGCATTCATATCTGTATAAATACCAAAACCTGGGTCAAGCTTTAAGTCTGTAACCTTAAGACGCTTCCATTTTGCAAGCGACTGAACAATTTCCATTTTTTGTTCGTTAAGACTTTTTACAGGGAAAGTTACAGGGCGTTCAACCCCATTGAGGTCATCATTTATACCGGTACCTGCCCCTACAAACAAAGGAGCGGTTACACGAGTTAAGTTTAATTCAGTTGAAAGTGCAAGCTGAAAAAAATCCTTGATTGCAACAATTGCATGTTCTGTTTCTTTTGTGTCCAGAATCGACTTATATTTTGCGGGAAGTTTAATCATTTTTGTTTCCTTATTGTTTAATTATTCTCCATCAAAGTTGATAAGAGTTGTAACCTTGCAGGGAGCAAGAACTTTTTCGTAATTTAAGGCAGGCAGACCAATAACACCAAAGAAATCAGTAACTGTACCGCCGCCCTGTGCGATAAGATTTTTAGATGCTTCCAGAGTACCGCCTGTTGCAATCAAATCATCAACAACAAGGAACTTCTGTCCTAACTTTACATCTGCTTTATGAACTTCGATAGTTGCAGTTCCGTATTCAAGAGCATAAGAGCACTGATAAGTATCACCAGGCAATTTTCCTTTTTTTCTGATTAAAACAAGTGGAAGCTTTAATTTTTCTGCAAGTGGAGCCGCAAAAAGAAAACCGCGGGATTCGACAGCTGCAATGGCATCAATTTCTGCATCCTTATAGATTTCTACCATTCTATCAAGACAGTATTTAAAGGCGTCAGGATTGATTAAAACTCCTGTGATGTCATAAAAAAGGATTCCAGGCTTAGGAAAGTCTGGAACACGGCGAATTGCTTTATCTAATACTTCAATGTTCATAAAATAACCTACCGAAAGATTATTTTAATACTATGAATTATTTTAATCAATCATTCAGTTTTGTATCATTCAGTTTTGCAACCCCAGAAGCAGATTGAAAAAATGATAAAGAGCAAGCAGTACACTCCCCCTGCAAGTACAAGGCCTGTAATTATATTCGAAAAGCTTACGAAAATATAATTTATCATTGTAAAAAGGAAGTAGGTAATTTTATAGAACAAAAAGGCTATAAAAGCAAGGAAAGGAAAAGCAATAAGCCATGACATTTTGAAAAATCCTGTCTGCCCGATTCTGTAGTTCCAGCTGGTAATTGCAACCAAAATAAAAAGAATTAAAATAAAAATCGGATACAAAACTCTGTTATAAAAAATATGAGTAAATACCTGCTGAGAATAACCAAAGCTTGCTGCAGACTTTGACAGAGAATATAGAGAAGAAAAAGAAAGAGTCTTAGGATCTTCAGAAGATTCTTCGAGCATTAAAAAAGAAGAATAAGACAAAGGATAAACCAAATATTCAGGTGAATTGGCTCTTCTTCCATCTGCATAAATATATTCTGGCTCAATAACCTGATTTTCCTGATTTCGTCCGACAGATTTTAAGAGAATATATGGTACATATTCCGTTTCGTCATCAATTTCAAGGTAAGTCTTAGCATTTTCATTAAGTTCCTTTACAGAAAGCGACATAACCTTAGCATAAGGAACATGAAGGGTACGGTGCCATTCACCATTCTTTAAAGTGATAATGTAAAAATCCCTCAGATATTGAATTGTTTTTCCAGCAGCTTTCTGAACTGTCATCCCCTTGAAAAACAAAACATCTTCCGAACCGTCCGCCCGTTTATTACAAAAATAAACATCATTTGCTGATTCAAAGGTTTCAAGCTCAAGAGTTTCATCAATAAAGAAATACTTCTGTTCAACACGCTTTCGGGCAATTTCCATATAAAATTGAACATCATTATCCTTATCCAACTCAGGATAATTTTCGTTAAGATTGCGGAAAATATAATAAGCCTGAAGATCTTCATTTTTCATAAGAGCAAGATAGCCTGAATACTTCTCTTCAAAAATCTTTTCACCGGCAGAACGCTTTTTGCTGTGAGTTTCAGAGATATTATTCCAGGCATCGCTTGAAATCTGTTTTAACTGCTCAAGATTAGGTTCTTTTGGTGAAGCAATTTTTATGCCCTCTTCTGCATAATAATGAGCATCAAACCACTCTTCGTTATCAAAGGCACTCAAAGCTTTTAACAGGAACTGATAAGAATTATAAACTTTCTGAGAATCTATATTAAATTCATAATCCTCTTTATTTTTGAGTTCAACATTTTCAGCCTTCATAAACAAATCAGAAACATTTTCCCAGTTAATTCCCATTTCACAGCGGCTTTTAAGATTGCGGGCAGGTTCAGAAGATGAATCCAGTTTGATTGCTGCATTTGCATAAACAAGTCCACGCTCATACAAACCGTTATCACAGAGAGTATTGCCAACTTCAATATATTCTTTGATAAGTTTTGGTCGATTAATTATGTTTTCTTTTTTTCGACTAAGAAGAATCCCCAGAGTTTCATTTGAAAGAGAAAGAACAAAAGTACAAATAAGGGAAGCAATTATAACTATTTTATAGCGTTTTCCCATCGCAAGAGAAAACCTGACTGCGCTTCCTTCAGGATTCTGTCCAAAATAAACTGAGCAGCTGATTACAAAGCCTGTAAATAAAATTGATGGTAAATAATCCAGAAAAAATTCCATTCCAACGCATAATTTATAAACAAAGACAGATTTAGCAGGCACTTCAGCAGGAACAAAATGAACCATGCCCAAAATAAAACAGAATAAAAAACCTACACCCAGGAATGCTGCCAGTACAGAAATAACTCTTTTCATATAATCTTCCTATTTGCTCCGTTTACTTCTTTTCTTTTCAACAGAAAACTTGATGATTCCAGTTATTATAAAAATCAAAGCAAAAATCACATTCATACATACAATAAAAGGTTCCTGTATATATTTTCCAAGTCCAGCGAATAATTTTGAGGAATTTATCTTCTGAACAACTGAATAAATTACAGG
>JAILQA010000114.1 GCA_024699205.1 Treponema sp.
GGTTTTTGCATAAAGCTCGGAAGAAGAATATTTTTCGGAAGTTTCCTTTTCCCAGTCAGTCAAAGTTGAAATAAAATCAAACACAAGGAAATAAAGCTTCTTTCCAAGACGGGCATCCGGCTCCTTTTTTACAAGAGCATCAAGATTCTGAAGATTTTCCATATAGCGCTCTTCAAGCTCAGAATTATCAAAAATCATTGCCGCAGCAGAGGGCTGAAGATTCATAAACAAATCAGTATCAATTGCCTCACTGATAATATCATAAGAATGTCCGCTATTTATAATTTTCAAAAGCTCTTCTGTTATGCGGGATGGAGAAATCTGGCTCAACAAACTTGCACTCTGCCTGATTTTATGTCTTAAAGAAAAGGACATACGTGCATGGGTAGTAGCCGAATACTTTATTGCTCTAAGCATTCGCACCGGATCTTCTACAAAAATCGAATCAAGGGAAATCACCGGTCTAAGAATATGCTTTCTTATATCCCTCATACCGCCCACGTAATCAATTACCTGCTCCTGAACAGGGTCATAATAAAGAGCATTCAAGGTAAAATCGCGGCGCATAACGTCCTGTTCAATTGTACCAAAATCATTACCGACAGAACCTTCTGCATTTGAACGGAAGGTGCTGACCTCAAATATTTTAGTACCAAAAACAACGTGAACCAGTCTAAAGCGTCTGCCTATTATTCGTGAGTTTCTGAAAATCTTTTTAATTTTTGAGGGAGTAGCATCTGTAACGATATCAAAATCTTTTGGTGTATTTCCAACAATTAAATCCCTTACAGCACCGCCAACTATATAAGCAGTAAAGCCCATATCACGTAAACGGTTTATAATCTGCAGTGCATCAGGGTCAATTTTTGAAGTCGGAATTAAATGCTCTTCCTTTGTATAAACGACAGCTTTTTTTACAAGCTCGCCCTTATCATTTGTTCCATATCGATATAACACAATGCTTGAATATTATTCTTATTTTCGACTGATAGTCAAGGTGTCACTTTTTTAGTCTTATTTTTTCAACACAGATTCCAGCCAGTTAAGAACGTCTTTTTCAACAGTTTCCTTGTCTACTTCATTTAAAATCTCGTGTCTGTCTTGCGGATAAGATTTTAATGTGACCTTCTGCATTTTATTCTTCAGATAGATATTATAAAGTTTTTCTACAGTCTTTCCATAATCACCGACAGGATCTTCTTCACCATAAATAAAATAAACAGGCAGATCTTTTGGAATAGCCTTCATATTAGCAGCTTTATGAATCTGATTAAGACCGCTCATCATATCATAGTAAAAAGAAGTTCTCAGAGGAATATTACACCATTTGTCAGAGAAGAATAATTCAACATTAAGCTCGTTTCTGGAAAGCCAGTCATGGTCTGTTTTATTTCCAGGGATTCTGTTGTTATAATTTCCAAAAGCAAGTTTATCAAGGAAAGGAACAAAACTATCTCCCCCACGGATTGCCTTAATCAAAGTTACAGCAAGCTTTCCTGCAGAAATCAAAAGTTTTCTAGGACCAGCAGTACCACAAAGAACACAGCCTGCAAGATTGTTTCCGTATTTTTCGATATAAGCCTGAGAAACAAAAGAACCAAAAGAATGACCAAAAAGAATTACAGGTTTACCTTCGTATTCTTTTTTAACAGCCCCAATCACTTCATTTAAATCATCAACTACCCGATTAAAGCCGTCTTTATCAGTAAACTTACCGAACTTCCCGGTTCCTGCTGCTTCTGCAATTTCCGCAGTTTTTCCATGACCACGCATATCATAAGCATTAAGAACATAACCATTTTCTGCAAGAACAGAACCAAAACGGTCATAACGCAAAGAATGTTCAGCCAGTCCATGATGAAGCTGAATTACTCCCTTTATTTCTTCTTCAGGTTCCGGAGCCCATCTATTTACCCAAACTTCGGTTCCATCACTAATTTTAAAAGCAAAACTCTTTAACTGCATATTCATCCTCCTGCTTCATGTTTAATTTTTTGAGTTTATCTGATAATATTCTGGTTATGGATACAGTAACAGTTACTACAGAAAAAACAGTTTTCGGTGGATTATCAATTGCAAAAATTGATTCCAAAACAGTTTTCATACCATATTCAATGCCTGGTGAAACATTATCAGTTAAAATAGTACAACACAAAAATGATTATGACAACGCAGAAATTGTAAAAATTATAAAAGCCTCCCCAAAGCGAGTCCAAGCTTCCTGTAAATATTATGGACAATGCGGCGGCTGTAATATGATGCACATCTCTCCTGAATACCAGAGGGAATTAAGAAAACAAATGCTTGCTGATATTTTTGCAGACAATAAAATAAAACTTGAAATACCAATTCAGACAATTTATGGTCCAGATACAAATTACAGGGCAAGATTCCAGTTCACAGATGGCGGGCTTTCTAAAAAAAGTGATAATACCATAATCAATATTGACGAATGCCTTTGTGCAGAAAAAGTCATAAATGATTATCTTGCCACTACACCGACTGAACAAAGGTCACAAGGAAGAATCCATGTTTTTGGAAGCGATAAAATGCAGTCGCTGAATAACGCAACAAACAGCAAATCAGACAGCCAATCAGACGGAAAAATCAAAATTGCAATTCCTCAAACAAAACAAACAACACAAAGCACACAAAATAAGTTTACACAAAATCGCTCTGATAAGGCCCTTTCTAAAGGCGAAAAAAAACTCAAAGTAAAGGAAAATCACTATTTTAAAGGAACCATAATAAACGATGAGACGGTAGCAGCCGTAAAAATATTAGATAAAACCCTGCATTTTGACGTACGGGGCTTTTTCCAGTCAAATCTTTTTGTATTCGAAAAAGTAATCCAGAAAATTATGGAGCTTTTACCCGGCGGACAGAATATAATCGATATCTATGCAGGCTGTGGTTCAATTTCAACCTTTCTTACAGATAAATATGAAAACGTAACCTTAGTCGAACACAACAGAGATGCCCTGGTTTTTGCAGAACAAAACCTTGCAGGTAAAAAACACGTAAGCTACGGACTGAGCGGCGAAAACTGGGTAAAAACCTGTTCATCCTACTGCCCGCCCTATGATGCCTGCGTAATTGACCCGCCGCGTTCAGGAATGGAAAAAGCCGTTTGTGACTATTTATGCAAAAGTAAAATCCCGGTAATTCTTTCAATGTCCTGCGATCCAGCTACCCATGCACGCGACGCCGCCAGACTCATTCAAGCCGGCTACACCCTCGAAAAACTATATTTACTGGATTTTTACCCAAATACCAGTCACATTGAAAGCCTTGCGTTGTTTATTCTTTAAAAATTATTTATGCTTGAGAGAGATTATTAAAGCTACAAAAATGTAGAGGGACTAAATTACAGGAAGTTTATACAAGAATGATAATGCACAAAAGAAAGTTTTTTCTTATTTTTTTAATTTCATTTTTCTTCTCCAAGATTTCTGCCCAATCCTTGTTAACAAATATTAACGCTTCCTGGTCAACGGTTCTCCCTGGTAAAGTAGTTTCTCAGCCTCAGCTTACCTCACAAGGCTTCTGCATAATGACTGATGCCCGTAATATAATTTCTTTTACGAGCGATGGGAAAATAATCTGGGAAAAATCATTACAACGCTTCAATTCACCTTTTTTCTGTGTACTTCCTTATGATTTTACAGCTGTAATCACAAACAATAAAAAAAGACTGACTCTATTAAACAGCGATGGCCTGGAACTTTGGGTAAAAAATCTGGACTTTGAAATTATCGATAATCCTTTTGGCGGAAGAGACGGCCGCTTTTTTGTACGCGGAAACAGGGAATTATTGTGTTATACAATAAGCGGATTGCAAAAATGGCGTCTCGAAACCCCGGAACAATCAAATCTCCCAATACAGGAGCTCTCCGACGGTACAATAGTTATTTTTCTCAAAAAGCTTGAGGAAGGCAAAAGTCAGGCAATACGAATTACTCCATTTGGAGAAGTCATCGAACATATTGTTTTTGCAGGAGAAGTTGTTACAAGCCTTACCACCCCAAAAGGAGTTCTCTTAACTTTTACCGACGGACAGTGCGGTCTGTTTGACATAATCGATAACAAAGCAACCCACAAATGGCTTTTTAATGCTGAAAAAAATGCAAAATACAAAAAGAACTTTTTCGTAATGTCCCAGAATAAAAAAGATATTATTTATATAAATCATCTTAACGGAAGCCTTCAGATTGATTATGTAGATCCTGAAGATGGTTCAGTTTTTAAGAGTTTTATAATTCAGAATATAAGCGACTCACCTACCTGTTTTTATAATGACAGCGGAATACTCATTTCAGATTCACAAAATGCATTTTTTTATAATAATTCCGGCAAACAAACATGGGCAGGCGGCCTTCCTCCAAAAAGTTCAAGGGAATATTACAACAGAATGATTTTCACCAATGACAATCATCTTATTCTTTTTGGAGTAAACTGGACTATAAATGCCTTCAGAACCTCCCAATCAGCAAAAAGCAAAAATACATCAGAAAAAGAAAAAAAAGAACTTCCAAATTACAATTCTTTTTACACTTTTGACGATTCTCTTTTCAATAACATTTATTCCATAAAGCTTGATTCAAATCTTACAGGCAGTGAACGATTTACTCTACTTCAAAATGGCAATTACGGTTCAGATGAGCAGGAATGGATTTCCCAGCTTTTAGGAAATTGTACAATGTACCTTAATTTTATTTCAACTTCAAACACCGGAACAAGAGTTGAAAAATCTGTTTTTGAATCTGATTCTGTCGGTCTTGAAAAAATGCTGGCACAACTTTCAGCCTA
>JAILQA010000158.1 GCA_024699205.1 Treponema sp.
ATATTTACTCCCTACTCAAGATGCAGGAGAATACAAAATCTCTATTACTGATGATTCTGAGCTTGTATATAACAGCCTCACCTACTCTGTTGCTGGTACTCAGAATATTACCAGAAGCCTTTCAAGAACAGCAGAACTTGATATACGTCTGGAATCTTCTGATTTAAAGGCAGGCGGAAGAGCAAAAATCTTTATAAAAGCTCCTTATACAGGTGCCGGACTTATTACTATTGAGCGCGATAAAGTCTATGCAAGCAAATGGTTCTCTACAAACACTCTTTCTACAGAAGAGACAATTGATATTCCAGCCGGACTAGAAGGAAACGGTTATATCAACATAATGTTCTCACGGGCTGCTGATTCTGAAGAAATCTTTATGAATCCATTCTGCTATGGTGCTGTTCCATTTTCAATTAATAAAGAAAACAGAACCAATAAAATCACTCTGGATGTTCCTGAAGAAATTAAGAGCGGCACAGACTTAAAGATAAAATATTCTTCTTCAGATAAAGGAAAAATAATTGTCTATGCTGTCGATGAAGGTATTCTTCAGGTTGCTGGTTACAAAATGCCTGATCCTCTGTCTGAATTTTTCAAAAAACGTGCTCTTGAAGTATCAACTACCCAGATTCTTGATCTTGTTCTCCCTGATTATGAGATTCTCAATACTATAGCGGCCACTGGTGGTGGTGCCGGAATGGACGAACTCAGCAGGAATCTCAATCCATTCAAGAGAAAACAGAACAAACCGGTAGTATTCTGGTCGGGAATTCTTGATACAGATTCTTCTGAACATGAACTGACTTATTCTGTACCAGATTATTTCAATGGTACTCTGAGAGTAATGGCAATTGCTGTTTCTAACAGGACAATAGGTGCTGAGCAGACAAGTACAAAAGCAACAAATACTTTTATAATTTCACCAAATGTACCTCTCGCTGCGGCTCCAGGTGATGAATTTGATGTATCTGTTACTGTAACAAACAATCACAAAGGAAGCGGCTCAGACAGGCCTGTCACACTTTCGGTAAAAACTTCAAATCATCTGGAACTTATTGGAGATAATACTCTTAAACTCAAGATTTCTGAAGGTAAGGATTCAACTATAAATCTCAGATTCAAGGCAAAAGATTTGCTGGGAGGAGCTGAAATAATATTTACAGCAAATGATTCAACGGAAAGTTCAAAATATATCTCTACAATGAGTGTAAGACCTTCCATGCCTTATCAGATTTGGCTTGTTTCAAGCTATACCGATAAAAAAGAAGCAATCGTAGATGTTAATCATACGACTTATGAGGAATATTCAAAACGCACACTTTCTGTAGCAAATATTCCGGCTTCGTTTATGGATGGATTGAGTTTCTACCTTCAAAATTATCCTTATGGCTGTGCGGAACAGGTTACAAGTAAAGCTTATCCATACCTGTTTGAGGATTTTGTAAAGGCAGGCGGAAAAACACGAAAAGATGCAGAAAAAATGATTAATTCCACAATCAATATTCTTCAGTCAAGAAAGAAACCTGACGGTAATATCGGCTATTGGACTAACCAGAGCGAGACAGACTCATTCATTACCCTGTATGTAGCTGAATTCCTTACAGATGCCAGAAATCATAACTTCTATGTGCCTGTAGATTTTTACAGCGATGTATTAAATGCAGTAAAACAAATTGCTTCCAACACAGATACCAGCAGTTATGATATTTTCTTAAGAAGCTATGCAATTTATATTCTGACAAAATCAGAAATCATAACAACAAGCTATATTGAAAAACTTGAAAATGACATTACACGAAAGAACTTTACTCCTACTGATTATGAAGGTCTTTATCTTGCAGCAAGTTATGCAATGCTAAAACTGGATAAAAAAGCAGATGCAATACTGGCCAAAATAAACAGGAAAAAGACATTTGATTCTTCATGGGTTTATCACAACAATCTGAATTATATTTCAACTTATATAGATGTAATTACAACTTACTTCCCAGCCCGCATAAAAGATATTGATGCTGCTGAAATCAATGTATTGTGTGACCATCTGCAGAATATGTACTATAACACCTTATCAACATCTTCTGCTATCAGAGCATTTGAAAGCTGGGTTTATTCTGCACCAGATTATCTCTACAATGTATTCGAAGTTAAGGGAAAGACAGAAAATCCTGTAGATATTATCACAGGTAAGACTTCGACTTTTGCAGCTGATACAGAAAAAATCAAGTTTGTATCTGATAAATCAATGCCTATGTATTATCAGACATTGACAGCAGGTTATGAAACAAAACTCCCTGAAACAGCCGTTAAGAGTGGCATTGAAGTAACCAGAGAATATTGCAAACCAGAAGGCGGTCCTCTTGGAAGTGTAAAGGTGGGTGACGATGTAATGGTTAAGATTTCTTTCCGCTCATTAAGTGGAAATCAAAGAAATATTGCTCTTGTAGATTTGCAGCCTGCTGGTCTTGAAGGAGATATTGAATCTATAAGAAATTATAGAGATACAAGATGGTCTCCTGATTATGTAGATATACGCGAAGATAGAGTTGTAATTTATGCTACCGCAACAGAAAAAGTTCAAACCTTCTGTTACAATGCAAAGGCTATAAACTCAGGAACTTTTGTTGTTCCTCCAATGTTCGCAGAAAGCATGTATAACAAGGATATTCGTTCTCTTTCACCAGCCTCAACATTAAAAATTGAAAAAATAAAGTAAAAGCTTATTAATAAAATGATTTTTCGTGAGTGGCTGAAAAAAATATTTAAGACTCGCAGAGCAGGAATATTGTTCTTTGTGTCTTTTATATTTTTAATTCTTTTAATAATATTTTTCTCACACATTATCTACATGAATCATCATGGAAATATTTACGATGGAATTGAGTTTTCAGCCTCTTATTCAGACAGAAAAGGAAAGCTGCTGCAAGTTTTCCTTACAGAAGATGAACAATACCGGATATATAAACCTTTATCTGAATATCCTCAAGCTTTTAAAGAAGCCCTTCTTTTGCAAGAAGATCGTTTTTTCTATTCACATTTTGGTGTAAATCCAATTGCAGTTATAAAAGCAGGCTGGGAAACTTATATAAAAAAATCACGAAGAATGGGTGCCTCTACCATAACGATGCAGACTGCAAAGTTAAAATACAATATTTATACAAAAACTATCCATGGAAAACTAAAGCAAATTAGAAAAGCTCTTTATCTTGAATTATGCTTTTCAAAAGATGAAATACTTGAAGCATATCTTAATCTTGTTCCCTGCGGATATAATATTCAGGGCTTTGGAACTGCAAGCTGGTTTTATTTTGAAAAACCTTTAGAAGAACTAAATCTTTCTGAAAACATTATGCTATGCGTTCTTCCCCAGAACCCTAACAAAAGAAGCCCTTCTCCACAAAAAACACCATCCGAACTAATTGCTGCTCGTAAAGTTTTGTTCAATTCATGGATTGAAAAACATCCAGGAGATAGAGACAAAGAAATCTATATGGATATGCAGATGAGCGTAAACTGCTCCCTTCCTAATGAAGCCCGGCATTTTACCGAAATGCTTTTATACGAAAATAATATCCAGGACACAAAAACTGTCAGAACAACAATTAATCTTGAAATGCAGAAGAAGTGCGAGACTATTCTAAAATCATATTTAAACAGAAATAAAAGTTTTGGCGTAAATAATTCCGCTCTCTTGCTGGTGGATTGGAAAAATATGGAAATTATCGCAAATATCGGTTCTGCAAATTACTATGACGATTCAATTGAAGGAAAGGTAAACGCTACAACTTCAAAAAGGTCTCCCGGCTCCACACTTAAGCCCTTTATTTATGCAATGGCCTTAGAGCAAGGATTGATTCATTACAGGACAATGCTGAAGGATATTCCGACAACTTTTAACGAATATTCCCCTGATAATTATGGTAGTATATTCAAAGGACCTGTACAGGCCTGGTTTGCCCTTGGAGACAGCCGCAATATTCCTGCAATTTATCTGGAACAGAATTTAAAAGAGCGTAATCTTTATGATTATCTTACAAAAGCTGGAATAAGTGGCCTAAAAGAAAGAGAGCATTACGGTCTTTCGATTGTTTTGGGTACAGCTGATGTAACTATGCTGGAATTAGCAACTCTTTATTGTACAATTCCAAATAAAGGCATACAAAAGGAAATAAAATCAACCTTTAATCCTCAAAGTAAAAACGAAAAACGAATGCTCACAGAAGAAAGTTCTTATATTGTCAGAAAAATGCTCGAAGAAAATGTGCCGCCCTATCAAAATAAGCCCGAATCAATTAAAGATATTCCCGTAGCTTATAAGACAGGAACATCAATAGGATTTAAGGATGCCTGGTCAGCCGGGATTTTTGACAGATATGTGCTTATTGTCTGGGTTGGAAACTTTGACGGCTCTGGAAACAATTCATTTTTGGGAAGACAAATGGCAGCACCTCTTTTATTCAATATTGCCTACAGTATTCTTTCTGATATTCCATCAAAGGATTTACTTCCAGCTCCTGCCAAACCAGAAAGTGTTACCCAAGTTGATGTTTGTGCTCTTTCAGGCGCTTTACCTAACGAGGCATGCGAGCGAACAGAAAAAGCATATTTTATTCCCGGCCTTTCGCCTATTGAAAAATGTAAGATTCACAGAAAAATAAACATTGACACAAGAAGCGGCTATCGTACAGATGAAAATGATAAGCCTTATGTAAAAACTGTAGTAAGAGAATTCTGGCCTAGTGATTTAGCAGCTCTTTTTGAGGAAGCAGGCTTGCCAAGAATACAGCCGCCTGGATATCCGCCTGATGACTACAGACTTGATTCAGGAACAAAAGGATATCCGCCTCAGATAACATCTCTTTTGAGTGGTACCGATTACGTTTACCGTCCTAAATCACCAGATAAAAACAAGGTTCTTCTTTATGCCGCCACAGATGCAGAAACGACTGATTTAATTTGGTTTGATGGGGACAATTTTATAAACAGCGCAAAGCCTGGACAGATTCTAGAATGGCAGCTCAAACCCGGAATGCACGAAATAACAGTAACCGACCAGAAAGGACGGGCAGATTCAGTCCTTATTTCCGTAATTGAGACAGAATATTAATTGTCTTACAGAAAAATACTAATACAACTCCCTTCTTGAGTTAATACTCATCAATAAACCTATACAAGTCATTGCAGTAAGTAAGGAAGAACCACCATAAGATAAGAAAAGCAGAGGAATACCAGTAATAGGCATAATTCCCATAACCATTCCAACATTAATAAAGAAATGAAAAATAAACATTCCAAGAATACCGGAAGCTATATAAACACCGTAATGTTTTGAACATCGTCTGATTATGAGAATAATGCGGATAAAAATAAAGAGATACAAGGTAAATACGATAATACCACCAACAAAACCAAACTCTTCTGACAGAATACTAAAAATAAAGTCAGTACTTTGTTGAGGCAAAAAGCGGTAATGACTTTGAGTTCCGTGTAAAAACCCCTGACCAAAAATACCACCGGCACCAATGGCAATCATAGACTGAATAATATTCCAACCAGAACCTAAAGCATCTGTATTTGGATCCATAAAAACAATCAATCGTTTAATCTGATAATATTTCAAAACATTTCGTAATAATACAGAAGATGCAAGGGAAAATGTAAGAATCGAAAAAAAGTAGGAAATCCAGAAAATATATTTTGGAGCATGAAAGTATTTTCGTAAAATAATACCAAGCAAGGTAATAATTCCAAGAGCAGATATTAAAATTGTCATCAATTTAAAATTACTGAATAAAGTAAGGAATTGATGAGGATTTTTAGCTATTTCATTATTCCATACTGGAAGAATAGCAAAAAATATTGTAAAAGATCCGTACAAAAGTATATAAATAAGGTATATTGCAGGAATATTGGCAAAATAACACATTAATAAGAAAATTGGAACATAAACGCTCGCAGTTCCCATATCAGGTTGAATAAGAATCAGGCCCATTGGTGCAGCTAAAATTAAAAGTGAAAGAATAAAACGCTTAAAAGGAGCTTCGTTCTTGCTGTTATCTAAATAACGGGCCAGGAAAAGAATAAAGAAAACTTTTCCAAACTCAGAAGGCTGAACACCAAAATCACCTATTCCAAGCCAGCTTCTTGCTCCATTTACATAGCGTCCAAAAATACGCGTATAAATCAAAATGGCAATTAAAGCAATGTAAAGCCAGAAGGCAAAGTTTTCAATCTTTCTGTAATCATAAAGGGTGACAAGAATCATCACTACAAGACCAATAGACACCCATATAATCTGTTTTATATATTCATTTGTTACA
>JAILQA010000220.1 GCA_024699205.1 Treponema sp.
TCAGTCTAAAAATCAGGCAAAAGCACCTGCAAAGAAATAATAAAATTACTTATCGATATGAGAATGGGCGAGGGTGTGTTTCAACTCGTCCATTTTGTTTTTTGCCTTTTCTTTTTCGGCATCAAGTGGTCCGGCCGGATCTTTGGTAATTTTATCAATAACAATGCTTACTTCTTCAATCAGGATTCCTGTAAAGGTTTCAATCTTATCGATGATGTATTGCTGCATTTTATGAACTTTTCCAGTTAATTGTGTGCCAAATGGTACGTCGATTGTTACAATCAGTCGATAGCCACGGATATCTGTTTTAATTGAGATTTTTTTTATTTTTACGTCCGGGGCACATTCATCAACACAATGCATGACCATTTGCGTAAGGGCAGCTTCTGATATTTCAACGCGGCCTTTTTTTGAAAACTCTGGTTTTACAATTGATTTTTCGATTAGTTTTCCACCGTTTTTTCCGGAACCTTTAGAAAAAAGTTTGCGCTTATTAAAAAAGTCATGGATTGAATTAGAAAAAATCTGAGGATAAGATTTTTTTACTTCGATTGATGGAACGGGAATAACATGTTTTCCTTCAATCTGTCTTGATTTTACAGCCTTTTCAATTTCTTCTTTTGTTGCAATGTCTTCAATGTGGATAATTTTTGAAGGCTGAGGAAGTTGAAGACGCATTGCAATTTTTGTAACCATTTTTTCTGAAGTACCCAGAATAAGGATTTTCTTGATGTGAGATTTTTTTAATATTTTTGCAACGGAATCTCGGTGCTCTTTGTCATCAAAAAGTGCGACTCGGACAGCACCCATGTAAGTTTTTTCTCTTTTTGCTGAACGTCCGGCAAGGATTTTTTCATCCTGAATAAGAAGTCCATCGTCTATGATTGCATTAATGCCGTATTCTTCGCATAAAAGATTAGAACGAAAACTTTTTCCTGTTCCGCTTTCTCCGACAAGGGCATAGACGGTTGTTGGTGAGAATCTTTGTTTTAATAAATCAAGCGGATTAATCATTTGTTATATTATATATCAAAAGATTTTATATCACAAGTTTTTGAAAGAAATTGAATAAATTCCTCGGGAAGGGGAGCTTCTATTTTTTCTGGCAATCCGATTGGATTGTTTTGAGGAATTAAAAGTGTTCGGGCATGAAGAAAAAAATGCTCCTTTTGGGAAAGTGATTTTGTGTAGGCGGTATCAAAAAGGAGCGGAAAAGAATGAAGGGCACATTGTGAGCGTATCTGATGATGTCTTCCTGTTTTTATCTGGATTTCTGCAAGAGTTATGTCCTGATTTTTGTATTTTCCAAAAGCAAGGGGAGTTACGATTGATGCTGCTTCCTTAAAGTTTGAATTATCCGAATTTTCCGGGGAAGAAGAAATTCTTACTGTGTGAAAACCTTGTTTTTTTGATGTTTTGGAATCTTTATTTTTTGAGTCTGTTTGGGCGTCGATGTAATCAATCCATTCACATTTTTCTGAAAGCTTTCCGGAAAGAATAGCAAGGTATTTTTTTTGAATCTGATGATTTTTTACTGCCTGTGAAAACCACCTTGCGCCGTCTATGCTTTTTGAAAAGGCAATCAGTCCCGAAGTCATTCTGTCAATTCTATGCAGTGGACCAGGGCAAAAAGAAAGAGAATCATTTGAATGTGGACTCTGAAAATAATGATTTTTGTACAGCTGTTCAAGTGACATTTTTTTTGTATTGCTTCCGTGGACAGAAAGATTTATCGGCTTATTAAAAATGATTATGTTATCGTTTTCAAAGACAATTGGCGGTAATTCTGTATTTGTGTTTTTGTATGTTCTTGTGTCCAGAGTTTTAGAATTGTCGGTACTTTTTTTGTTATCGCTATTATTTTTGGCTTTCTCCTGATGTGATGAAATAATGAATTCAGCAATCGAGATTTTATCACCGTCATTTACGCGATATTCCTGGCTAGTTTTTTTATCGTTTACTTTTATAAGACCTTTTCGTATGAATTTGTAAATTGAACTGAGTGGAATATCTTTTATAAAAATTCTTAGTACTTTATCAAGGCGACGATTGTCATCATTTTTTCCTGCATAAAAATCTTTATAAATCATAGGTCGATTATATTTAGAAAATTATAATAATACTAGTAAATTTTGTTATCACATGGTAAAATAATACAAT
>JAILQA010000240.1 GCA_024699205.1 Treponema sp.
TTTTTTATTAGCAGGAACATCGTTATAATTCAAAATACTTCCTTTCATATTAGGGTTATCTTTTGAAACTACCATCCACACACCAGTTTTTTCCTTTTTTTCTTTTAATTCACAAGTATGAATTATTTTGTTTTGTACAGGATAATTATTTGTATTTTGTTTTTTGTTACCAGGTTGTTTCCCACTTTTGTTCTTAACAGCACCAGATAAAAACTCTTCTTGATTAGAGGCAGAATAAGGCGCGAGATAACTTTTATCTTTTTTCGCTTCAATAAATTCATTTAATTCATTTTTTTTATTTGAACCTAAACTCATATAACTTAAATCCCAATTGTTACGATTTGCCTTATCAGGATTTGCCATTGCCTTTAGTTCATTTAGCTGAAGACTAGATTCCCATCCATTTACTTCCTTATTCATAAAGGTCGAAAAATCTGATATCCAAGAAGTTATTAAAGCTTTTCCATCTTCATATTCATTTGTAGCAGAACTATTACAAAGATAAAACAGGCTTAATATATTGGCTTTTATCTGTCCAAAACCATAAGGCTTTCCCATACCAACTGAATGAGAAAGATTTGGATCCATTCCCCAGGTAATAGCCCAAAGTAACGCACCAAGTTCCTCTTTTTTTAGATTATGAAAATGGATTTTTCCTGTAAATTTTTTTGCTGCAGGCAAAGGTTTGAAAGAAGATAATATGGCTGTATTCTGATTAATATTTGTTGGAATATTCAGTTGCTTCACTGGATATCGCTTCCAGCCTCTAAGATGAACATCACTATCCATCAAGGTTTTATATTTATTAGAATTTTGTTCGATATAGTTTGGATAGTATGTCGGTTTTGGAGTATTCAAAATCATACTAAAAAGCTCAAGTTTTTCTTTTTCTGAAATATTTGAAACCGCATCTTCAAATTGAACACGTCCGCGCAATGATTTTTCAGGATGTTTGGAATCGTTTGAAATTCTTCCAAATACACATTCAGCAAAATCCATTTTATCTGAAAAATGTTCATTACCAGAATGCTTTATTGCTTCATGCAAACTATTTTTATATGGGAGACGATACATTTGAGAAAGACCTAAAGATTTAATATTTCCATTTGAATCAGTCAGATAAAACACAGGAATTGCAGGATATCCAAGTTCATTATATGTTTTTAATTTTCTAGTTAAATCAAGCCCCCTTTTCTGATCCGCTGCACTTGGTGCATTTGCCTGTTTGAATTCACAAATCAGTTTTTCATCCAGTTTGATTTCAGTTTGACCTCCTTTTTTTAACTTTTCAAAAAGGAAATCCATGTGCTTGTTACTGCCAGGATGACCTGTAAGCACAACATAACCACTATAATTATCATTGTCAAACGTAAAGTTTTCTATTTTTGAATAATTTAAATATAAAAAACTGTTTCCAATCTGATGATGCTTATGAGATTCTTCACTAACAAGTTCTGAATCAAACTGAACTTTTATTCTCCGATTAAGCAAAGAAATTCGTTTTTCGACATCTTTCATATTATTTTTATGTTTTTTTATTTCATTTTGTTCCTGTTCTGGTCTATCTCTGAAATATTTATACTTTCCTTGCAATGATAATTTATCCTTTTCCAGTCCATATTTTGATTCAAGTAAAGAATCTTCAACTCTATAATATTTTACCGGATAAAGTACCCAACCTTTTTCTTTCTCATAATTAAGCCACCCAGCTTTTGATACAGCTGTATATGGATTATTACCTTTAGTAAAATTGTCAGAATATAACATACGATTCGACAAATCCCTCACACTCAAAGCAGCATCAGAAACCCTGTTAAACTTTCCAAAAGAGGCAATTTCTATTACGTTACGCAGCATTCCTCTCAAGCTTGAACCAGGGATAGCAAACTTACCGTTTGCAGCTCTGTAATTTTCTTGACTATCTTTGCCTTTACCAATAAAAACAGGAGTCTTCGAAGTATATTGAACTTCTATCGTTCCAGAAATACCATCTACAAACGGTCTATCTATAGAAATCTCGTCTGCCCATTTCGGGAAAACAATCTTATCTGAAAGCGGGACAAAATTATATGGTGCCTTTATCATTTTTTCTCCTCCGTAAATCCTGTAAATGCGGAACAATAGGGTCTGTACACAAGTTCTGAGTCAAACTTATAATAGATATCGTAATTCAAATAAGTATTATCACTTAGTTTTGAAAGCTGCTTTATACTTCTTTTTAACACAATTTCACCGTCTTGCGATTCACTGAAGGTAAAAAAATTCCATTTTTCACCATCATACCTAATAGATAATGAAGTTCCATTTGGATTATAAAACTCACCTGCCAGAATAAATTCTTTGATGTTATCAAGTTTTACATCTATTATTCTTTTTACCGATGAAGATTGAAATGAAATCCAGCCATCAGAAGGAGCAAAGTTTTTAATTTTATTTTTGACCTCATCAAGACTTTCTACAGAAACATTTGAAACACAAACTTTTACTTCCGCGAGTTTTAAGAAATCTATATCTTCTTTTATCATATTTACTTTTTCTCCTCTTCTTTATTTGGTAAGCTAAAACCAAGACCGTGCCCAGAACCACCGCCGATTGCAAGGCGACCAGCTTTTAAATCCTTAACAGCCCAATCAAATGCTTTGTATTCAATAGAGTCTTCGATGCTAGAGTCATAATAAATTGTCATGGTATATGTTTCAAATTCTTGTTTTTCTGAATTGTAAGGAGAATAAGCATTTTCTTCCTGAAACAACGCACCATCCTTTGTTCCACCAGTAAACCGGTCTATACTGTTTCGCGCAAGCGGATGTGTTTTAGGCTTATTCAAATCTGTTTTATCCTTATTCAAATCTGTCCTAGCATTATTCAAATCCAAATACAAATCTGAAAACCAAATCTTTCCGGCTTTTCCTTTATTTTCAGAATTATTTTCATCTGCAGCATAACCAAAAAGTTCAGAAAGGCCATCATCTTTTTGTTCTTCAGTCCAAGTCTTTTTTAGTCTTGCAAGATGATAAGCCGCCCTATGCCGTAAAGCACCTTTTACTGAAGCCCCTGGAATAGTTATTACCCATTTTTCATCAAACATTCCTTTCCACAAACCACTTTCTTCGTTCCACTTTATAACCTTCTCGCTATATGGAAGTAAATCAGCAGGATGTTTATTATTCTCTAAAAAAGATTTTGAACCGCCACCAATTCTAAAGCCTAATGGAAAGCTAAGTTTTAGATTAATTTCACCTATACTGTTATCCAGCTTTGATTCCTTATCTGGAGAAGTAGAAAAATTACATTTTCTGAATGTTTCAATATCATCATCATTTGTCAAATCGAAATACTTTTTATTTTTATCAGGAATCTTTATTCCAATAACGTCTATTTTTCCATATCCAGCTCTTCCTGCCACACCAATTCTGAATAACGGACTTGCCAGAATATTCAAAAGTATATCCCAATTCTCATTTTCGCCATCTGCCCATAAACCAATGGAAAATGTAAAACGGCTTCCTGTAGGTACAAAATAACGGTCAAATTTTCCGGTCTCAAACGTTGTTCCTTTTTCTGACAAACGAACATGGTCACGTTTGAAATCTGGATTATCGGTTATGTATAATTCTCTTAAAATTTGGTCTTTCTCTATATACTCTCTTGGATAAAAAGACTTATGGTATTTATTTTCTGAATCATGAACATACGCCCAGGAAACTTCAACAGAAGATCTTCTTCCTTCATCGCCATTTTGGAATCCAAATAGTTCATTTGCTACATTTATGCCATTTTTCCCATTTAATTCCTGTACCGCATGACGAAGAATACCTGCAATAGTAGTACCAGGAATTGCAGGAAGACCATTTGCATCGCGCACAAGCTCGACATCAAAGAAGTTACCGCTTTTTCCAGAAGCAAGTACCAATGGAGAAAGTGATTCTACCGTAATTTCTGCATAATAATACAGTTTTTCATCTAATCTACTGTTCTGTTTTATTTCTTTTCTGTCTGTGCTCATTTTGAACCTTCCTTCTCTTTTTCGTTATTGAGCCAATTCTTATCTGAAACTTTATTCCTGCATTTTTTTGCAAGCTCTTGTAATGCAAGTTTTCGTTCTTTATCACTAAGATTTTTTTGTTCAACAAATGCTTTAAGCCACTCTCGCAAAGTATTGATTGTTTTATTATCTCCAGTCCTAAGGAAAGCCTCATAATTCCATTCTTTATCTGGATTATGTTCTCTCGTATCGTTATTAAGTTCTGTCTGAGTTTCCGTTATTGACTTTATTACAGCATTATCACTGTCAAACAATTGTTTAATCAAGTCATCTTTTGTTTTGCAGTTTCTTGCAACTTCAAGGACTCTTCCCCATTGTGCACTGCCTGGCCAGAAAACAAAATCATCATCAAACGATTGGAAAGTTTTTATAGACTTACAGAGACTTACAAAATCCTTTATTCCATTTCTCACAATATTTTCAACATTATCACCAATAGAAACAGGTTTCAGCCAAGTAAGCCATGCTTTTTCATCATCAGAAAGTTCTTCAGATGCTACCGGCTTGCTCTCTTCAATCTCTTCCTTTATAAACTTAGCGCCAAAATTAAATAAATCAATTTCGCCAAAGCCCTGATTTTTTGCCTCACCTATTCCTTTTTTTATTGATTTCAGGACATGTT
>JAILQA010000248.1 GCA_024699205.1 Treponema sp.
ACAATCCTCTCTTATTAAATTAATTTTTTATATTAATTATTCAAATTATACTATTGATTTTAAAACATTACAAATCAACTTTTTTATTTTAACCTATTTTAAAAAACTGTTCTATACTGAAATCTGTGATAAAATAATAAATAAGGAGGAAATCTAATCAAAATGAGTGATGATTTTTCTTTTCAAATTGTAAAAAATCTTGGAACTCTGTCTGAAAGCAAGAGTGGATGGAAAACGGAATTGAATCTTGTTTCATGGGGCGGACGACCTGCAAAGTATGATTTAAGAAGCTGGTCTCCGGATCATCAGAAAATGGGTAAGGGTTCAACTTTCAGTAAAGAAGAAATTGAGGCTCTTAAAAACCTTCTGAATAGTCTGGAGCTTGAATAGAGGCGCCTTTTTTTATAACGATTTCATAAATCATTTTTTGTAAAAGTACATCTTCCATCATTGTTCCGCCTGAACGAATCTGCATGTCTGTAGACGACAAAACTGCCAGAATTGCAGTTGCCTGTCCTGTAGTCCATATTTTTGCAGCGTTTTTATATTGCTTCTGCATGATTGTGCTGGAAAAGCCGTTGGTTTTTAGAGTAAATGAATCTGCGGTAAAACCATTAGAATTAATTTTATGCCATAAAACTAGTTTTCTAAAGCAGGAAGCAAGGCCGGCTATTATTGTAACAGAGCTATTTTCCTTTGAAAGTCTGATTTTTTGTAAAACTGTTATACCACTTTCCAATCTTTTTTGAGGGGAATCTGATGAATCGGAAATCTGATTAAAGAGAGTAAAGGCGTCTTCTTCCCGGTTATAAATTAAAAGTGAATCTACGTCGTTGGCATTAATTATATGGTCTTTTGGAAAACAGACAAAAAATCTTGAACATTCATTCCGCAGGGCTTCGGTGTTGTTTTCTACCATATCAAGAATGAGCTGGGCGGCATCTTCTTCTATTGTGTAGCCGTTTTTCTTAAAGAAGTTCTGAACCCAGGGTAATTTTTCGTTATCAAACATTTCCCAAAACTTTTTTCGGTTTGACTGGGGAATTAGTTTTTCGACTTTTGAATCCACTGAGATTTCATCTGAAATAAGGATGAGGACAGAGGTTTCTTCTGCATCTTTTATCCAGTCTTCAAGCAGGGCGATATCTTCTTTCTTTTTTAAGAGTTCGGCGTTCTTACAGACAATGCAGGTGGCGGATGAAAAAAGGGTTCCGCTTGAAAGGATTGTCATTACTTCTGAAAAGGGAGTTTCAAGCAGATAGTAGAGGTGTTCATCAACTTCGCCATATTGTTTTTTGAGATTCTTTTTGATTGTATCTACGGCTTCGGTTCTGAGTCCGAACTCCGGGCCGGTGTATAAATAAACTGGAACTGCCATTTTTTTTTGTTTTAGTAAGTGCGCACGATGTTTGAAAGGATTCCGACGATTCTTACATCCTGACAGTATATTGCCTGGAAGTCTGGATTTTCCGGCTGAAGTCTTACTCTGGTTGCTTCTTTGTAATAGCGTTTAAGAGTGATTGCATCATCAATTACTGCAACTATAATCTGACCGTCAACTGCGGTGTTTGATTGCTCTACAATTGCCAGGTCTCCCTCAAGGATTCCGGCGTTTATCATACTGGTTCCGCGCACTCTAAGGGCAAAATAACTTTTTCCCGGGCGGACAAAGGGTTCTGTAAGATTTACATAACCGTCAAGATTTTCTTCACACAAAAGAGGTTTTCCTGCGGCAACTGTTCCCAATAGAGGAACACGTCCAACAAAGAGCTGGGGTTCTTTTTCGCGTACATCTGAAAGAACTTTTATTGAGCGGGAACGTTTCTGGCTCTGCGATAAGAAGCCCTTTTTCTGCAAGGCAGCAATGTGATCTTGAACTGCACGAAGGGAAATCTGAAAATGATCTCCAATTTCCCTGACTGTAGGTGGATAGGCATTTTCTTCTGTAAATTCAGAAATGAATGTTAGGACTTCTTTTTGTCGTTCTGTAATTTGCTTCATAAAATACTCCTTTTTGCTGCATGCAGGTGTTGGTGTGGTGAACTAATCTTTTTCAATTTGGTAAAGTTCGCTTACGCGAACTTTTTTATTAGAGACGTAAAACAAATTGCACACCGTGCAATTTGTTTTACTCTTCCTCGAACTTGCTTTCGAATAACGATTCTATTACGGAGGCGGCTTCGGATTCGTCGGGGCCGGTGACTGTCAGGGTCATTTGTGTGTTGTAGCCGGCTCCCATTGCGATGACACCCATGATTGATTTTGCGTTTACAGTTGCATCATCGCGGGTCAGATTGATTTCGCTTTTAAACTTGTTTGCAGTCTGAGCGATGATGGCGGCAGGGCGGGCATGTATTCCAGCACGGTTTTTTACAGTCAATATTTTCTCTATCATAATAAAATCCTTAAAGAATCGTTATATATTTTATAGTGTATTAAAACACTTTTTATTATTTTTTTCTAGTAAATTAATAAGAGTCATCATTTCCATAGAAAATGGTTTTGGCATCGCCAGTTTCCATCCACTTAAGAACATTCTGATTAAAATCCTTGGCAGCATTATAGCCCATTTCCTTTAAGCGTTCGTTCATGGCAGCGGCTTCAATAATAATTGGAAGATTACGGCCAGGTCGAACAGGGATTTCAATAATCGGAATCTTTACTCCCAAAACTTCCTGATATTTTACTTCCGTACCAAGTCTATCATAGGCTTTTGATGAATCCCAATCTTCAAGCTGAACGATAAGCTGGACTTCCTTTTGATTTCGGATTGCACCAACTCCGTAAAGCTGAGAAATATTTATAATTCCAAGACCGCGGATTTCCATGTGGTGACTTATCATTGTGTTTGCACCACGACCCAGCAGAGTATTTCCATTTACACATCGGATTTCAACGATATCATCAGCAACCAGACGATGTCCTCGTTCTACAAGCTCAAGGGCAGTTTCACTTTTACCAACACCTGAATGTCCAGTCAAAAAGATTCCGATACCATAAACTTCTACAAGAACGCCATGAATTGTCTTTTTTGGAGCAAAAATATTTGAAAAAACACGGATAATGCGGTTTGAAAATTCAGTTGAAGTCAAATCAGTCTGCAAAACAGGGCAGCAGTTTTCTTCGGCAAGCTGGCGGAATTCTTCGGTAGGTTCCATGTTGTAGGAAAAAATACAGCAAGGCAAATCATCAGTGAAGAATTTTTTAAGTGTATGGATTTCTTTATCTTTATGAAGCTTTTGAAGATAGGCAGTTTCACCACGTCCAAAGAGTTGAACACGGTTACTGGAAAAATTTTCATAAAATCCGCAGAGAGCCAGCCCTGGACGATTGATTTCAGGAATTGTAATGGCACGTGGCAAGCCTCGTCGACCGGCAATGCATTTTAAATGCAAAGCATCATGTCCGGATAAATCTAAATCGAGCAAATCCAAAACCGTGAATCTTTTATCTGCCATACAATCATACTATACACATAGACCGATATTTTTTCAATATGCACAATAATCTATGCAATTTTTTTTCCTTTTTCGCGATTTCTATAGTATACTTAATATAGTTAAAAAGTTTTTCTTGTATATGTTGAATATGCAAGACTTATTATACTAGAAAGAAGGTTCGACCTTCGCAGGAGATTATTATGACTAAAAAAATTGATGCTGTAGGATTTACTCTTGACCAAAAACAATCAGACTTAGTTGAAACTAAATTAAAAAGAATCGGATATGCTGATGATTTGATTGTCGATTTAATCATGAAAATCAAACACGACAAGGCATATTCTTTTGATACAACTGTAAACTTCAAATGGGGGCTTCAGGCTCACGTTTCAAGTGATGATTATGATTTTGCCGCTGCACTTAATAAAACAATGGATTTGCTTGATAACAAAGTAAAGAAAGAAAAAGACAAAGTGCAGGAACCTAAATAATTGAAAAAGGGCTGTCCGTCGAAAGATGGGCAGCCCTTTTTTATTCCAATTTATGATTTCTACCTATATCTAGTTATTTGTTTTTGTTCAAAATACGTTCTTCGTATTTGCCGCTTGC
>JAILQA010000402.1 GCA_024699205.1 Treponema sp.
ACTGAAAAATAAGGTGGTTGAATATGAAGGAAACTTTTGCTGAATTTGAAAACATTTTGAAGCTTGAAGATTCTATTTTGGATCAGCTTTCGGATAAACAGGCTCTTTTGCGGGCTTCTGTTACAGAAAAAAACTGGGAAAAACTTACAGACGTAGTTTCTCAGATTAATTCAGTCAGTGATTCTTTTATGGAAGTAGATAAAAAACGTGAAGATATTCAGGACAAATTGTCAGTTAAAGATTTACGACCTTATTTTGACCAGTTGGGCAAACTCAGAACAAAATTGTTGAAATGCAAGGTAGAAAACAAGGCCTTGGGAAAATATGTAAATATTACAAAAAACTTTGTGCAGGGAGTTATCGACAATGCATTACCGCAGTCAGGTAACAGAGTTTATTCAAGTAAAGGTATAATCGTTCAACCACAGCCACAAAGCCTTGTTGTAAATCAATTGTTTTAAGTAAAAAAAAGAGGTGAAGATATGGGATCTACATTTTCAGGAATAGAACTTGGTAAACGCAGTATAATGGCAAATACAGATGCCATTACAACAGCAGGTCACAATATTTCCAATGCAAGTACAGAAGGTTACTCTCGTCAGAGAGTTCAGATGAAGGAATTTGATCCTCTTTACAGACCTGACCTTACAAGAACTGAACGTGCCGGCATGATAGGGCAAGGAATCAGTGTAGAAAGTATCAACCGAATAAGAGATGAATTCTTAGATCAGCGAATTGTTGGTCAGGCTAATCAGGAAGGCTACTGGGATACCCGCAGCAAATATTACATGATGCTTGAACAGATTTATAATGAGCCTGATGATGTTTCTGTCCGTTCAAATATGGATAAATTCTGGGAAGCCTGGCAGGAGCTTTCAATTCATCCTGAAAATCAGGCAGCAAGACAGTCGGTTGTAACTCGCGGTGAAACTTTGACAGATTCAATCAAACAGAGATGGGAAAGTCTTTCTGGAGTTTCAAATCTTGTAGATAGTGATATAAAAGCAACCGTTCGCCAGGTTAATTCCTACGCAAAACAGATTGCAGATATTAATGGAGAGATTGTCCGCTCAAAAGCAATGGGAGATAATCCTAATGATTTAATGGACCGTCGTGATTTACTCGTTGATAAATTATCAAAATTGGTAAATGTAAGTACAGATTATCGCGATAATGACGAGTTTTTAGTTCATGTTGATGGTCACGTACTTGTTCAGGGAAGTTTTCCTCGCCAAATAGATTTTGCTCCAAAAAATGATGGTTCTGGTTATAACAAATTGGTATGGTCAGACAATAGAAATGATGCATATTTTTCCGGCGGACAGCTTGGTGCTCTTGTAGAACTTCGTGATGTAGATATCCGCAGTGAAATCCAGTCTTTGAATACTCTTACAATGAACTTTTCAGATCTTGTAAACGATGTTCATAGAAATGCTATGGGTGCAAATGGAGTAACTGGCCTTGATTTCTTTGTTCAGCATCCTTTTGTAGAAAATGCCAACGGTAACTTTGACCGTGATGGTGACGGTTTGCTCGATACTTCTTATGTATTCCGCTTTACAGGTACAAACGAACTGGATATGCAGCAGCAGGTAGGTATTGAAGGAAGTATGACCTTCTCAGGTTCTCAGGGGGATGTTGAGATTCCTTATTATCATACAGATACAGTTGAAACAGTAATTGCAAGAATCAACAACAGTACAAGTGAAGTAAAAGCATATCTTGATAAGAATAATCATCTTGTATTAAAGGCAACTACAGCTCAGAATGAAGAAAATCCTGATTTTGTAATTCGCCATGTTGAAGATTCTGGTTACTTCCTTGCCGGATATTCTGGTATTTTACGCGGAACTGGCCCGGATAATGCTTATGATTTTGCTCAGGCAGACAGCGTAAATGCTCTTGCCCAGAATACTCAGTTTGCAGTTTCTCCATATTTTAATCCTTCTGCCTATATCGAAGTTAATAAGACAATCAGAAATGATGTTATGAATGTTGCAGCCGGCTACTCAGATGCAACTGGAGCAGTTGTTGTAGGCGATGGCCGTGCAGCTGTAGAAATTGCCGCAATCAGAAATACTTCTGTTATGGTTGGCAGCATGAAAACCTTTGATGATTACTTTGCTGACACTGTTACAAATGTTGGATTCAAAGGTGAACAGGCAGAAACAAATCTTTTAAGTCAGACAGCTATTTTGAATGATTTACGTGATATGCGTGATTCAATCAGTGGTGTAAATATTGATGAAGAACTTGCTGAAATCATGAAGTTTCAGCATGGATATAACGCAGCCGCTAAGTTTATTACGGTTTGGGACAGCTTGTTGGATACAATTATAAACAGACTTGGAGTGTAAGGAGATAAATTATGCATAGAATATCTAGTCAGATGAACAATACAAATACTCAGAGCAGTTTAAGATTACAGGAATCAAAATTAAACCGTGTAAATAATCAGATTACCAGCCAGAAAAAGATTTTGAATCTACGTGATGATCCTATTGCTGCCGGTCATGTTGTACGCTATCAGTCTTATTTAGGACGTGTTAATACTTTTGAAAAAAATGCAAAGGCACTTACTGATGAGTTTTCTCTTCGTGAAGGTTATATGACTGATTCCCTTGATATTATGCAGAGAATCAGAGAAATTGCTGTTCAGGGAGCCCACGGTCTTTACAATAAAGATGACATGCAGAATATGGCCAGCGAAGTTGATGAGCTTTTAAAAGCCCTTGTTCAGAATGCTAATGCAATCGACTATGACGGTAATTCAATTTTTGCCGGAACTAACTCAAAGGCAACAGCTTTTAATATTGAAATGGGAAATGTTGAAGGTTCAAGCGTTCCTTTAATTCAGGAAGTAAAATACAACGGAAATATAGATGTAAACAAAGTTGAAGTCGATGAAAATAAATATATTTTGAACGACAATGCCGGAAACAAAACCTTCTGGGCAGAAAATCAGCAGGTTTTTGGAGCTCGTGACGCAAGTCAGTGGCAGGCAGCAGGTGATAACGTTATTTCTGTTGATGGCGTTGAAATTAAAGTTAGCCAGGGTGATAATATTTATTCTTTAATCAGCAAGATTAACAATAGTGGGGCAGCTGTAAAGGCAAGCTTAGACCCTGTAAGAAACAGTCTTAATCTTACTACTACAGATGCCCGTCAGCTCTGGCTGCAGGACCTTTCCGGTGGAACTTTGAATGAGCTTGGAATTATAAAAGATTCTTCTCAGAGACCTCCTTATAATTTTGGTGATGGCGTTAGAGTTTCTGGTGGTTCTATGTTTGATGAAGTTATTGCCCTTAGAAATGCCCTGCTGATTGGGGATCATGAAGCAATTGGTAGTCGTGTTCTTGGTGGCTTGGACCAGGGAATTAACGGGCTCGTAACAAGAATCGCTAAATCTGGAGCGGAATATGAACGGGCTCAGTTAAATGCGCTCAGAAGTTCTAAGGTCGCTCTTGATGTATCTTCCGCTTTATCTCGCGAAGGAGATCTTGATTTTACTACAGCTGTAACAGATTTGAAGATGCTGGATTATACAAATCAGGCAACCTTGAGTCAGGCTGGAAAAATGTATAATTCAACGCTTTTGAATTATATGCGATAATTTTTTTGCGATAATTATATTTAAATGTAAAAATATTTTATGATGGAGTTTTAAGATGGATGTTATGACAAAAGCTAAAGGGCTGGTTGATGTTTCTCAGGAAAGGCTGCTTACTATACCCGAAGGTTTGTTTGGATTTGAAGATTATAAAAACTTTGCACTGGTAGATTCTGATTATGAACCTTTTATTTGGCTTCAATCTACAGATGAACCTAATCTTGCTTTTTTGATTGTAGATCCATTTTTAATCTGCTCTTCTTATGAAACGGACATTGATGACGATTCCCTTGCAAAAATAGGAATTAAAAATCCGGAAGATATAATCATAATGACAATTGTTACAGTTCCTGCCGACGGTTCTGCAATTACAGCTAATTTTCAGGGACCTCTTGTAATCAACAAGAATAATCGGCAGTGTATGCAGGTTATTCTTAATGATAACCGCTGGTCAACTAAAGTTAATATAATTG
>JAILQA010000435.1 GCA_024699205.1 Treponema sp.
CAGGAGATACATATGGCTAACTCTGTTAAAATTACTTTTAAAATCAATGAAAAAGAAATAGCAAAAAAAGAAATAGAAATTGGAACTCAGGTTTCAAGCCTGCTGGATAATTTTAATATCGATAAAAACACAATTTACGCGGTTCTAATCAACAATGAACTTTGCCCACTTGATTCAAAAATTAAATATACGTCAACACTTGAACCAATTTTGAACAATACAAAGGAAGGTTCTTCGGTTTATCGACGTTCATTATGTCTGCTTCTTGCGGCTGCTGCTCATAATATTTTTCCTGATACAAGACTGCTTGTCGGTCACAGTTTAGGACACGGTTACTACTACACTCTTGATAATGGTAAGAAAATAGAAGCAAAACAAATTACAAGCCTGGGACGTGAAATGTCTGCCCTTGTAAAAAAGGATATTCCTATCATAACAAGCGAGATTTCCTGGCAGGAAGCCGCTGAACTGTTTGAAAAAACAGGCCTCACCGAAACCCGCAAGCAGCTCAATTACAACTGCACACCTTCAATCAAAATCAATACTTTAGATGATTTTTCTGACCTGTATTTTGGTCCACTCGTGCTTTCAACCGGAGTTCTTAAAACTTTTGAACTAATGAAATACGGAAACGGTTTTCTTCTGCGTTTTCCAAAATCTTCAGAGCCAGATAAGCTTGCAACCTTCAAAGACCAGCCAAAACTTTTTGAAATCTACAGTAAATACAAAGAATGGGGAAAGCGTGTTGGCGTAACTTCAGCAGCTTCTTTAAATAAAATCATTGCAAAGAACAAAATCAACGATTTTATCGAAATCACCGAAACCTTACAGCAGAAGAATATTTCTAAAATTGCCTCACAAATTATCGACAAAGGCACGGTAAAGGTAGTTTTGATAGCAGGCCCTTCTTCCTCCGGCAAAACCACCTCTGCAAAAAAACTTGGACTTGAATTACAGGCTATGGGTTATCAGCCAAAAATGATCAGTCTGGATAATTATTAGATTGGACGAGATAAAACTCCCCTTGATGAAGAGGGAAAACCTGATTATGAATGCCTTGAAGCCTTGAACATAAAGCTTCTGAACGACAATCTTGTTGATTTATTTAATGGAAAAACAGTAACTATTCCAAGTTATGATTTCCATACAGGAACAAGTTATTTTGACGAGGAAAACAAGCTGACACTTCAAGAAAATGAAATCCTTATTCTGGAAGGAATCCACGGCTTGAATGACAAACTGACTCCAAAAGTTCCAGCAGAATATAAGTTTAAGATTTATCTGTCAGCTCTTACCCAGCTTAATCTTGATGACCACAACAGAGTTTCCACAAGCGATAATAGACTTATCCGCCGCATAGTTCGTGACAATAATTTTAGGGGAAAACCAGCTGCCGGTACAATAGAGATGTGGCCGAGTGTTACAAAAGGAGAAGAACTTCATATATTTCCTTTCCAGAATAATGCAGACGCAATTTTGAATACAGCTCTTGATTATGAACTTTCAGTTCTCAGAGTTTATGCGGCTCCTTTACTGCGACAGGTTACTCCAGCTGAAAAAGAATATGCAGAAGCAAGACGGCTTTTAAGCTTCCTCGAAAACTTTTCTACGATTTCACCGACAGCTGTTCCACCGCGTAGTATTATCCGTGAATTTATTGGAGGTTCTGCTTTTCATTACTAAGCTCTGACAAAACCTTTTCATTGATTTTGTTATTGGCAAGCTGTTCAATCCGTTTTTTCTCAATTAACTTCTGCTCTTCCTTGTACTGCGACAATTGTATTTCTTTCATCTTTTCAAGAGCAGTAGATTTTTTCATACATTCGGTGAGGATTTCCCTTTTTTCCTGGGTAACAAGTTGTGCCTGGGCAAGCTGTTTTAACAATTCTTCTTTTTGATAATTTAATAAAGATTTATTCTGACTCATACTGATTACATCAGAAAAATCTACAGAGCCTTTCATATAGCGGTCTAGATTTATCATCTGCTGAGCAATAGTTTTTAGATTATTCTGTATTTCTATTTCAACAGCTAAGGCTTTGGCAAGTTCGCCTTCGGCTTGTTTTTTTTCAAAATCACGAAATTCTAAAACCTTCTGCAACTCAAAAACAAACTTTTTCACACAGCTACCTTATGCTTTTATATTATGATTCTATATTTTCAGGAATCTGCTCTTTTCTGCTGGTCAACAATTTGAGCCGTAGAAGGAATAGATACAGCTGGAGCTTCTCCATATTCTTCAGCTGGAATTTCTGTACCAGTCAAAGCAGCCATTTTATCTAAGGTTTCCTGCATAGGACAAGGCTCAAACTCTTCCTGCTTTAAGAATTCTTCAATTGGTTCATGCATATCAAGAGCTTCATCAATTATTGCAGAGTTCCCCTTTTGATAAATTCCGGCTGTAATCATCGTTTCATTTTCCTGATAAGTCGACATCAAAGTTCTTATTTTACCGGCCAAATTACGTGTAACTTTGCCTGTAACTCGGTTAGAAAGACGACTGATTGAAGCAAGAACATCAATTGCAGGATAATGATAAGCCTGAGCCAATTTTCGATTCAAAACAATATGACCATCCAGAATACCTCGTACAGCATCTGTAATTGGTTCGTTCATATCATCAGAATCTACAAGAACATTATAAAAGGCTGTTATAGAGCCTTTGTCATTTGTACCGGTGCGTTCCATCAGCTTTGGAAGCATATCGAAAACAGAAGGTGGATAGCCACCGTTTACAGGCAATTCGCCGCTGGATGTACCAATTTCAAGCTGAGCCTTTGCAAATCGGGTAACATTATCTACCATTAAAACAACATCTTTTCCTAAATCACGGAAATATTCTGCAACAGCAGTACAAACATAAGCGGCTCTTACACGACAGATTGCAGGCTGATCTCCGGTAGCTACTACAACTACAGAACGTTTCAATCCTTCTTTACCTAAATCACGGTCAATAAAATCCAGAACTTCTCGACCACGTTCACCAATCAAGCCAATTACATTTATATCTGCATTGGTATTACGGGCAATCATACTAAGCAAGGTTGATTTTCCAACCCCAGACCCCGCAAAAATACCGATTCGCTGACCTTTTCCTATTGTAAGAAGAGCATCAATTGCCCTGACACCGGTTGTAATTCTTTTGTTAACCGGCATTTTGGTCATAGGATCAGGTGCATTTTGAATTGCAGGGTAATATTTTTCGGGAACAATTTCTCCACCACCATCACAGGCATGTCCTGTAGCATCAATTACACGCCCCAAGAGAGAATTACCAACAGGAACCTGGAGAGTTTTGCCTGAAGCAGTTACAATACATCCAACTTCAATTCCTTTTGTGTTTCCAAAGGGGGTAAGACGAACTTTTTTATCTTCAAGTCCAATTACTTCTGCCAGCAGGTTTGTTCCATCCCGTAGTTTTACAGTACAGATTTCACCAATTACAGAACGGGGACCTTCACTTTCAATTTCAAGCCCCTTTACAGCAGTTACATGGCCAATATAAAGAATTGTTTCAGATTCAATTACCTTTTCCAGATATTTAGAAAAATTAAATTCAGCAGTATAGGAAGATTTCATAAGACAGCTCCTACTCTACAGCAGTTAAACTGTCAGTCCGTTTTATGTTTTTTACAGGAGAAACTTCAAGAATCTTATTTTCAA
>JAILQA010000462.1 GCA_024699205.1 Treponema sp.
TGGCGACAGGCAAAGTTTTATTGCAGAGTGCAGATTGTGCCCTGGATATGGGTGATGGAAGTGAACGCGGATTATATGTAAGTCAGGATTATATTTTGCAGAAAATGCGAAAGATTCACCGCGGAATAAGTTTGATGTATACCTATTATCCTAATGATAAAGGTTGGCCTGGACGTGCCAGTGTAGTTCATAAACAGGAAACTCCTTCTGGTGCCTGGAATTATCCTTACGAAGATTATTTTCCTTATCGAGGTGGACGTGAAGGTCTGCGCAATGATGAACCTTTTAAGTTTATGAAAGAAATCCGCCAGCGGGGAATGGATGTTGTTCTTACCTTGACTATGGATCCAGAACTTAAACGCGAAGATTTGATTTTAGTTGCAAAAGATTTGCGTCCTTACGGAAGAGTTTTGCTCAGAGTAAATCATGAATGTACGGGAACCTGGTTCTGCTTTAATAAAAGAGCCACTTATCAGAAGCTTGCTGATTTTTTTGTGCTTGTCTGTGATGTTATGCACGAATATGCTCCAAATGTAAAAATGATTTTGTGTGCCGGAATGTATCAGAAAGAAAGCGGAAAGCTCGAAATGGAAGATATTTTCTTAGAAGCTCATAAAGCCGCTGATATCTGGTCTGGTGATCAGTATCTTTCTCTGCACTGGGGCTGGCCGGTTGATGTTGCCACAAAAGAAACTGCAAATTATGCCTGCTATGATGTTGATGATGTTTATGACAAGGCAAAGGCAACTTATCTTCGCTTAAAGGAAATTACGGGGCAGGATAAGCCAATGGTTATGAGTGAATTAAATGGTGATGGTGATGTTACCGGTGCTTACGAGCAGGCAAATATGATGCGTCATTTTATGGAACGCCTTGAAACGGATAAAGATAAATGGCTCAGTGCTTTTACTTTGTATCAGTTCCGTGATGATGGCCGACTTGGACTTGAAATTACTGACCCTAACAACAGCGATGTTGGAATTGAACAGCCCTTACTTGGCGTTTACAAAAAGCAGCTGCACAAGCCTTTCTTCAGCCAGAAGATTGTGAGTGTTTCGGAAGGTGAAACTGCAAAAGCGGGCGCTGGTACATCGAGCAGTGTAAAGTTTCCTGTAAAAATGCGCTGGACTAATTCTGAAGATGCCGAAGGCCTGGAAATGGATTTTGATGTTGAAAAAGATCCATGCTATGCAGAGCTTTATTTTGATTCTCCTGAACTGCTTGCGGCAAATCTTATGTTTGAGCTTAACGGCTGGTGGTTCTATAAGGCACCTGGAACAAAATGTATAGATTTGATGAGCTACTTCTTTGAGAATAAGATTACTGCTCCTCAGAAAATGAAGCTCCGTATTTTTGCTCCACCTGCTGACGGCTTGAATCATCCTTTTGACGGTTCAGACCCATTTACAGCAGGCGACGGCGACTGGATGAATAATTACTATGCAGAATTAGCTGAAATGCCTAAACTGAGAATTGAATATGAGCCAGTCGCTCTGGCAAAACATTACGACTAATTGTTATGTGACAAAAGCAAACTGGTAGGCAGTCTTCTGTTTACCAGTTTTTTAATGCCTGGGCAAGAAGTTCTGCGGCTTTTTTATGGGTCACAGCACTTGGATGCCAGTCTGCTGCAATTCCGTCTGCTTCATTTTGGACTGGAAATTTAACTGTCTTTACTTTTACTGCCGGGAAATCCTTAGCAAATAAAGTTACTGCTTCTTCTACAGATGAACACAATTCCTGGCCCATAACTCCCAGACAACAGCAGATTTTTGCTTTTGGTGAGCGGCGATGAACTGCTTCTATAAGCTGGCGTAATCCGCTTACGTAAGAAAGTCTTCTGTCTTCGATTGAGCGAACCCAGCTTGCATCATTAGTTCCAAGATGAATTACAACAATATCAGGACTGAACTTAGCTTCATCCCAAACCTCAGGTTCAATTCCCAAACGAAGGCTTAAGGATTTGTCTGTGTATGGCCATAAAGCCGGCATTAGCCAATGTGTATCCGGCAGATTGACGGTGGCTGGATCTACGTAATTTGAAATTATTCCGATTCCGCTCCAGGAACAGCAGTGGAAATCAGCCTTGAGAAGTTTTGCAGTCTGGAAAGCATAGGATAAGTCGGCGCGTTCCTGTTTTGTTGTGAAAGTGTCTTTTTCCCAGACGCCCTCAACGCCGTAGCCGCAGGTAATGCTGTCGCCGATAAACTCTATTTTTGTATTATTGCTTTCTTTTGTACAAGAATGCAGTTCACCTTCAATCTCAAGAGATTTTAATCCGGCATAACCAAAGGCAGCTTCACTTATCTTTATTACTTTTATTACAACTGTTTTAGGCTGACTGCTTTCAAATAAAATTGTTTTATTCAAAGTATCGGTCAGGAATACTTTTACAGGTTCTGCTTCTGGAAAATGCTCCCAGTAGGATGAGCCCTTATATTCTTCAGGAGAACTGATTTCCTTTGTAAAAACTCCGATTACACCTTTTGTGTTGTCATCCCAGCTTTGAGGGTCGCTGACAAAATCAGCAAGAACTTTTGTACCTGTAAAACAGAACTCAAATCCGCTGGCTGAGTAATCAAAATAGCGGATTTTATCGTTATCTAAAGTGCGGCCGTACCATTTAAGCGAATTAAAAGATTCAAAAGGGATAATCATTTATAACCTCCAAAAAAATGCGCAGTTTGTTTGTCTAACTGCAGAAGCAACTGGTAACAATAGAGTAAAAAGAATACATGTTCAGAAGTTTAAAGTCTATAGACTTTTGAGTTTCTTTTTTCTGACCATTTTTTGCGGCGCTCTTCCGGAATGGAATCAATGGTGGATTCTTTGAAGCCGAGTTTTTCGAACCAGTCGGCGGCCTGGGTGGTCATAATGAAAACTGATTTTGATCCCTGCGATTTGGCCTTTGCAATCAGGGCTTTTATCAGTTTTGGGCCGATTCCCATGTGAGAAAAGGCTTCGTCCACGGCAACAGCGGCAATTTCGGATTGACCGTCTTTATACATAAAAAGCGATGAGCAGGCGTGGATTGCACTGTCAATTTCGTAGACAATATAATTGGTGAAGGTGTTTTTAAGTTCCTGCTCGGTGCGCGGAAGGAGCTTTCCCTTTTCTACAAAAGGGCGCATTATGGCGAGTACGGATGGAATATCATTCTGTTCCATCTGACGGATTTTTCCATAATTGCTTGTATAAATCATTGTGCCTGAACCGAGGTTAGAGAATATTTCAGTCGGGAGAACACCGTCGATTTTTCCGTCAACAAGATGAACTCGGGTAACGCCCTTCTGGCAGGCATTTTTTGCAAGATTAAGCAGATTAACAACTTCTTCAGAGCCTTTATTAAGCATTATAAAAGTATCAACCTGCTCTAAATCCATGGCAGCAATTTCGCCTGTTTCGTCTAAAGCTACGCCGTCTGGAACTTTGTAAGTGCTTGAATTGAGATTTACATCGTCCATAACAAAGAAAAGCTTGTCGGCTTTAAGTTCTATAGCAATCTGCTGGGCGAGTGTGACGGAAGAAATGTTGTAGGGGTGGCCCGCTGAGTTCCAGCCAATACAAGGGAAAATAGGAATAAAGCCTTCGTTTAAAACTGTTTTGAGAGAGCTTGTGTCCAGCTTATCGATTTCTCCTGCATTTCCATAATCAAAACCATCGATGATGCCCTTTCCGCGGGCTCGTACCCAGTTTCCGATTATTGCAGTTATGTTGTTGGCCGCAAGACTTGTCATCACAGTGTTTGAAACGTCAAAGGCGGCCATCTTTATAAAAGGCATTGCTTCCGGTGGGCAGATTCTGGAATTATCTTTATAGGTCCAGCTGATATTTGCAGAGGAAAGCACCTGGTCAATTCGTGAACGGGCGCCGGGGATAATCAAAACCTGAAGACCGGCCTGGTGCAAAAGAGCTATGTCGCGGATATGCGAAGAAAAGAGGGGAGATGCAATTGTTTTTTCGTCAAGATAAATTACGGTTAACGCATTCTTGAACTTTTGCAAATAGTGAATTACATCTCTGATACTTTCTGCCTTTTTTGTGGTGGATAACATAACTTATTTTACCAATAAAAATGGGCGGTGTAAATGCAGGGGGTGAAGACTGTTATATCTTCAGCTATTCTATGCCAATCCCTATGTTCTAAAAACAATGATATCCTTGTCGTCTGTGAACTTTTTCCATTCCGGGAGGTCGCTGCCATCGCAGTCTTTGCCGTTTGGATTTCCGCATTTAATAAAGTTGCAGAGATAATTGCACATCTGGCGGGAAACATCATAATATTTTCCTGTGAAAGGACGCCAGCATTTTGCAAGAGTTTCAAACCAGAACCACAAATCTACGGAATGGAATTTTCCAGGATTATCCCAGCCCGGAATGTCCACGTCAAACTGATAGCAGTAAGTTTCTTCTTTTGAAGCATTTTTGGCTGTGATGTTGCGGTACATGTCTATGGCAGTTTTTACAGCATTGATTTTTTGGCCGCCTTCTTTTGGAGCAAAGGTGAATTCATCAGTTGTATAGCCAATCATCATTGGAAGGGTTTTGACTTGATTTTTTTGCAGGGCAGAGAAGAATTCATCTTTTATAAAAAGGTCATCTTTTACCGGCAGCCAGGTTTGAATTGATTTATCGTGACCGCCGTATTCATCCCATTTCTGCCTTAATTCAGCGGTGGTGAATTTCCTCATATCAGCAAGATTTTTTGCTCCGCAGAAGTTGAAGAAATCTTCGCCAAGTTTTTCTGCTTCTTTTAAGGTGCGCGGAGTCATTATGTTGTTACCAGGCATATAGAACATTCCGCTGTTGCAAACTGCTCTTTTGTAAATTCCCTGAGTTCCAAAGAGAATCTGATTTAAAACGCTTCCACCGCCAGCAGACTGACCGCCAATTGTAATGTTGTCAGAATCGCCACCAAAAGCTTCAATATTATCTTTGACCCACTGCATAGCCATTCTCTGGTCTAAAAGTCCGTGATTTGCAGGGGCTGATGGATTTTCTTTTGTGATTTCGGGATGGCACATAAATCCAAACATGTTAAGTCGGTAGGCTACAGTGACAACAATAATTCCACGTCGGGCAATTCTCTCACCGTCAAATTCCATTTCGGCAGTAAAGCCCGTCTGGAATCCGCCGCCATGAATCCAAACATAAACAGGAAGTTTTTCCTCGGCGGATTTAGCTGGAGTCCATACATTCAAATAAAGGCAATCTTCGCTCATTGGAATATCTTTGTCAACGGACCATTCGCGGCAATATAAATCATCCGGGTTATAATAAGGAGTTGGCTGAACTGCGATTGGTGCAAAATTCCAGGCTTTTAAAGTTCCTTCCCATTTTTCTACGGGAAGGGGTGCATGAAAACGCAAGTCTCCAACCGGAGCTTTTGCAAATGGAATTCCTTTGAATGCTGTAATTCTTGGATCAGCAGCCGGGATTCCTTCAATTTTTCCAAGTTTTGTGTTTACAATTCTAAGCATAATCTATTTTCTCCTTTTTTTTTAAATTTTATTGAATTAAGTGCCTTCCGTCGCTTAGGATTTCCAGGGCTGGTGATGCAAGACTTCCTGGATTTCTGTCAAAACGAAGGGTTGTGATTCCAGTAAAAGGAAAATGCAGCAAGGCACATAAATGAGGAAAAGGTATATTCAGCACGCGTGATAAAAATGCTGTTGATGAGCCACCGTGGCAGAAAAGAGCGTAGGTGTGTTTTTCATCATTCTTGCAGATATTGCGGTAGTAAAGACCTTCGCGTTTATATCCCAGAGATTCAAGCCATTTATCTGACTCTGCCATTATTTTTTTGACATCAATAGTTGCTGTATTTTCCTGAAAATCTGGAAAAGTTTCCCAGTTTGAATCCTGAAGATTGGAGCCTTCTTCCATCATCAGATTTGCTATTTCCCAGGGATTATATTTATCATCGATATAAAGGGCATTTTCCAGACCGTAGCGGATTTCTTTCATAAAATCGACAATTTCGATTTGTTTTAAGCCAGAAGCTTCTGAAAATGCCTGTGCTGTCTGATAGGCCCGTCCCAAGGGAGATGAAAATATTTTTTCAATTCCTTCATTCATTAATCTTTTTGCTGCAATTTTTGCCTGCTTATGTCCAAGCTCAGTAAGACAATCCAAATCGTAATTTGGCTCGCCATGTCGTACAAAAATAAGTCTCATATATACTCCTGATTTTTTTAAACGGTGATTTTCCCGCTTAATATAGATTTATAATCTGCCAGATTTTTTTGCAAAAGCTGAGGAATGTTTAATTCGTAAGGACAACGTTTTAAGCAAGCCCCACAGTTCATGCATTTTTCGATTTTAAGCATTTCTTCCTGCCAGTAGGGAGTCAACCAGTTTTGAGAAGGCGCCCGTCTAATCATCTGGCTCATTCTTGCACACTGATTGATTGTAATTCCCACTGTACACGGCGAACAGTAACCGCAGCCACGGCAGAAGTCCCCTAAAAGTTCATCGCGGTCTTTCTGGATGATTTCCTGGATTTGTGGTGTGAGTTCCGGCTCTTTTTGGAAGAAGGATAACCATTCTTCAAGCTCGCTCATTTTTTGGATTCCCCAGATTGGAAGCACCTGATACTGACTCATAAAAGCCATACAGGCCTGAGAGTTTGTGAGAAGCCCGCCGGATAATCCCTTCATTGCGAGGAATCCGACATTATTTTTGCGGCAACTTTCTACAAGAGCAATGTCACGGTCGGTGGCAAGATAAGAAAAAGGAAATTGAAGAGTTTCGTAGAGTCCGCTTTGGGCAATTTCTTCTGCAATTCCGATTTTATGAGCAGTGATTCCAATATGGCGGATTTTTCCTTCTTTTTTTGCCTGTTCAAGGGTTTCATAAAGTCCTGTTCCATCTCCAGGCCGATAGCATTGTTTTACGCAGTGCAGCTGGTAAATATCAATGTAATCGGTTTTAAGATTATTAAGAGAAGTTTCAAGGTCTGATTTAAGTTTTTCTGGAGTTTCGGCCGTTGTTTTTGTTGCTATGAAAATCTTTTGGCGGATTGACGGATTCCCGAATGCTTTTCCAAGTTTTTCTTCGCTGTCGGAGTAGGCACGGGCGGTATCAAAAAAAATCATTCCGCCGTCGTAGGCTCTATGTAAGATATTTACGGCATTTTTCATATCAACACGCTGTATTGGAAGTGCCCCAAAGGCATTCTGCGGACTTGTGATTCCTGTTGATCCAAGGGTAATTTTTTTCATGATTATATTATAGCATATTTTTGTGGACTATTTTATTAATTTTAAGCGCTTTTTGGGAAAAAACACAAGAGTCCTAGATTTTCTCACGTTTTTCTTCTATTATCCTGCAGAGGCTAATAATGACAAAATCATTTTCTTCAATAATTCTATTTCTTTTTCTTTCCCTCTTGATATCATGCAGGTCAAATCCAAAACTAGAAAAAGAAGCTGATGAAATCCCCTGCAATAACTATCGCCAGGCCATGCGAGATTTTGTTATCAATATTTCAGAAACCGCCCACGAGACAAATCCTGCCTTTATTGTAATTCCGCAAAATGGACAGAATGTTGCGTGGGATGATGATGACGCAGAAGATATTTTACCCGATCAAACTTTTTTCAATGCAATCAACGGTACTGGTCGCGAAGATATTTTTTATGGAACGAATGCTTCCTATGATATTGCTGATGGTACTCTAACACCGACAAATCTTTCTAAAGAAATGCAGGACTTTTGTGATGTTTATACAGTTGCGGGCCTTACTGTTCTTGCCATTGACTACACAAAATCAGATAAAAGTAAAATAAAGGATTCTTTTTCTAAAAATGCAGCAAAAGGCTATGTC
>JAILQA010000463.1 GCA_024699205.1 Treponema sp.
ATCAAGAAGATAATCCTTGTTAAATTTTTTATATTCGACGACAGTTCTTGCAGGGAAGGCTTTAGATGAAAGTTCTTTGATAGTTTGAATGTTCATAAAGGAAATTATAACATGCTTTTTTTTATTTGGATAACAAAAAGCTGTGATTTATTCAATAAATCAGAAAATTACCCCAAGCATAATTCCTATAATTACGATTCCGGCACAAAGCAGATTGTAAGCGATATTCTTTTCCTTAAAGAAGATTCTTCCACCCAAAATTGTTACTATGCAGCCAATCTGTTTGATTAAGGTCATAACTGTAATTTTGCTGCCTTCCATTCCGTTTGCAATAAAAAGTGCTTTGTCTCCGATTACAAACATGAGGGCCAGAATCCAAACCCAGATATTTTTAAACACGCTTAAGCTTATTTTTTCGCGTTTTATGAGAATATAAATCAGATAATATAAAACAAGAAAAAGCATGTACCAGAATTGCAGCTGGGCGCTCGAAATGTCTTTCATGAGTATTTTATCGAAGAGACCAGAAAAAGCGTTCAAAATGCACGATATGAGCGCCAGAAGGACAAAAAAAGCAGGGGAGTGGCGGGGAGTTGTTAGTTCACTATTTGCTGCTTCCTCAAGAGTTTTTTCTTTTGGTTTGAACCTAAGCATGACAAGGCCGGAACAAACTATAATAAGCCCAAGCAATTGGAATCCGCCCAAATCTTCATGCAGAAAAATTACTCCCAGCATTGTTGCAAAAAGTACTCTGGACAAATCGATTATTCCAAACAAACTTACCGGGAGATTTTTTAGAGAGTTGAAGCTGCATATCCAGGCGACAAAAATGCAAAAGGATTTTAAGGCTATCAGAAAATAAAAATGAGCAGATAGACCGCCTGCTTTTGGGGCTTGTGGAATTACAAATATAAATGAAAGAAGTGTATAAGCTATAAGGATTTCCAGAACGCTGTTTTTGTTCATTGCCTTTTTTTTAGCAATTTCCCGCGATCCTTTTAAAAATCCATAAATAAAAACAAGAAAAATCCACATTATTGAATAAGATATTGATTCTTATAAATATTGTAAAGTTCCCTTGAAATTGTTGCGGCATTTTGTGTGTGGACTGGTTTGTTTATTAGAACAATTATCGTGATTTTTTCCTGAGGATAATAAAGGCACATAGAATTGAATACAGAAGTAATCCCTGCATGGAACATTTCGCCATTCTGATAATTGATTCCGTAACCATAAGATTCTGTATCTATCATTTGTCGCAAAGTTTTTTTCTTTACGACTTTTCCACCAGTAAAGGATTTTGTCCATTTGTATAAGTCCACTACAGAGGAATTGATATTTCCGTAGCCGCTGGAAAACTCATCTGGAATGCTATAATAACGTCCTTTCCAATCGTAGCCGCGGGTATCAGTTTTCTGGAAGACAGTATTAGAGGCGGACATTTTGCATGGAATAAAAATGTTCTGCTGGACATAATCATCATAAGAAAGTCCTGTGACTTGCTCGATGATTTTTGCAAGAAGATAATAATTTGTATTGCAATAAAAATAATTTGAACCAGGCTCCAGAAAAAGAGGGGCGGAATCCAGATATTTTAAAATGATTTCTTTTTCAATCGGCTTGTTTGCAATGGTGTTCGCTTCAATTTCTTTTGCAATTTTTTCTGGGAAAAAGCTTTCAGTAGAATTAAGGCAGTCGGTAAGTCCAGAATGCATGTTCAGCAGCATTTCTATGGTTATTTCTTTATTGTAGGGAAAGGAAGGAAAATATTTTTCCAAAGTTTCATTAACCGAAAGCTTTTGGTTTTCTGTCAGCTGCATTATTGAGGCTGCTGTAATCTGCTTTGTAATTGAACCTATTTCAAAGGTTGAATTAATTGTAATTGGAGTTTTTTCTGTTGCCTTTGAATCACAAAATCCAAAGCCCTTTGCAAAAATTACTGTTTTTTTATTGGCAAAAAGGACAGCTCCCTGAAAATTGGATTCGTTAAGGTAGTTTTCAAAAGCTTTAATCAGGGGAGAGTAGGAATAATCAATAATTTCATCCTGTGTAAAATCAATTTTGACAGATTTGCTTGAACAGGCAGAAAATAGCAAAATCAGCAGAGAAATAATAGATATTTGTAATTTTTTTATGTATAAATACATTATACTATATATAACAAAAATCATTTTTTTAGTTAATAAGCAGCTGGAGTAAGCTTTAGGAGAAGGAAAAATGCAGGAAATAAAATGTCCAAAGTGCGGCCAGGTTTTTCAGATTGATGAAAGTGGTTATGCAGAAATTTTAAAGCAGGTTAAAAATAAAGAGTTCAACGATGAATTAAAAGAAAAAGAAAAGCTTTTTAATACTCAAAAGGAAACGGAAATAAAGCTTGCTGTTACAAATACCCAGGCGCAGAAAGATAAAGAAATCCTTGCATTAAAAGAAAAACTCAACGGGCTTGAAAATGAATTAAAATCAGTGAAGGAAAAATCTTCTGCTGAAATAAAGCTTGCACTCGCTGATAAGGAAAATGAAATCACACGCCTTAAGGGCGATATAGAAACCAACAAATCAAAATCTACGCTGGAAATTAAATCGGCAGTACAGGACCGCGAAAATCAGATTCTGAATCTTCAGCACCAGCTTACTCTTGCCGAGAGTCAGTCAAAAATGAAAGAATCCAGTATGAAAGAGCATTATGATTCATTAATCAAAGCTAAAGATGAAGAAATTGCTTTTTATAAGGATTTTAAGGCTAAGGAATCTACAAAACAGATTGGCGAAGATTTGGAACAGTATTGTCTCAATGAGTTCAATAAAAATCGTGCCCTGGGCTTTCAGAACTCTTATTTTGAAAAGGATAACGTAGTTTCAAAATCCAGTGGAAGTAAGGGAGATTTTATTTTTAGAGAAACAATCGAAGATGGAATTGAACTGATTTCAATTATGTTCGAAATGAAAAATCAGGCAGATCAAACAGCAACTAAACATAAAAATGAAGACTTCTTTAAGGAACTGGACAAGGATCGCCGCGAAAAAAATTGTGAATATGCAGTTTTAGTTTCCATGCTGGAAGAAGATAATGATTATTACAACACGGGCATTGTTGATGTTTCTTACAAGTATCCAAAAATGTATGTGATTCGTCCCCAGTTTTTTATTCCTGTAATTACCTTTCTTAAAAATGCTGCTTATAAATCACTGGAATACAAACGCGAGCTTATCAATGTGCGCAATCAAAATATTGATATTACCAATTTTGAAAATGATTTAAATGTATTTAAAAACGGGTTCGGGCGTAATTATGAACTGGCCAGCAAAAAGTTTTTTAGTGCAATTGAAGAGATTGATAAGGCAATTTCGCATTTGCAGAAGATGAAAGACGAGCTTTTGGGGTCAGAAAATAATTTAAGACTGGCAAATAATAAGCTTGAAGATTTAACTGTAAAAAAACTTGTAAAAAATAATCCGACAATGAAACAAAAGTTTGAAGATTTAGAAAAAAAATAAAATAATAAAAAAAGTCAAAACATATTGACTAAAAAATAATAACCTAGTATACATATAGGTAATTCAAAGAATAAAGCTTCCGCTTAGGAAAGTTTTAGAGGAGTGTAAATTATGAAGAAAATTATTGCTTTATCAACAGCATTATTAATTGCTGCAAGTTTGTTTGCACAGACTACATTGAAAGTTGGTGCAACTCCAGAGCCTCATGCAGATATCCTTAATCTTATTAAAGATGATTTAGCTGCAGAAGGTATTGATTTGAAAGTTATTGAGTTCACAGATTATGTAACACCAAACGAGGCTGTTGAATCTGGTGAAATCGATGCAAACTATTTCCAGCATATTCCATATCTTGAATCTTTCAATACAGAAAGAGGATATCATCTGGTAAATGCAGCTGGAATCCATGTTGAACCATTTGCTTTGTACTCAAAGAAGATAAAGAGCGTTAAAGACCTTAAGAAAAAGTCAAGAATTGCTATTCCTAATGACCCTACAAACGAAGCTCGTGCTTTACTTCTTCTTCAGGAAGCTGGTTTGATTAAATTAGCTCCAGAGGCAGGAATTACTGCTACTGTTCAGGATATCACAGAGAATCCTCTTAAATTAAAGTTCAGTGAAATTGAAGCTGCTTCTTTGCCACGAGTTCTTTCTGATGTTACTGCTGCCGTTATCAACGGAAACTATGCAATTCCAGCTGGCTTGAGTGCTGCTAAAGACGGATTGTTTGTAGAAGGTTCTTCTTCTCCTTATGTAAACGTAATTGCAGTAAAAGCAGGCAACGAAAATACTCCTGCAATCAAGGCCCTTATTAAAGCTGTTCAGAGCGAAAAAGTTAGAAACTACATCAAAGAACGCTATCCAAATGGCGACGTTGTTGCAGTATTCTAATCTGTCACAAAAAAAAATTGGAGATGGAATTATGAAAAAGATTATAAGCAAAAATAAGGTGTCAAAGGTTCTTTTGCTTACTGCCTTGATTGCGGTGTTATTTGCAGGACAGGCTTTTGCAAAGGCTAAAAAATCTAAGTCTAAGCAGGGAAAAGCAAAAGAGAATGTAAGAATTATTCAGGTTGCACATACACCGACAAATGTTCCTTACGGATATTTGAACGAAAAGGGTGAATCTGATGGTTTTGAAGTTTCTGTTCTCAAGGCTGTAGATGAGCTTTTGCCACAGTACCAGTTTAATTTTAATGCTGTTTCTGATGATGAACTTTTAATCGGAATTGAAACTGGAAAGTATCAGGTGGGAACAAAGGGAGCCTGGCTTACTGAAGAACGTAAAAAGAAGTTTGCCATTCCTTCTGAGCCGATTGCAGCAAGTGTAATTGGTTTGGCTTTTAGAACTGCTGATTCAGATAAGATTCATGATATCGATTCTTTTGCTGAATATTCTGGTAAATTGATTCCAATTTCTCCTTTAAGCGCTCAGTATTCTGTTATAGATGAATATAATAAAGCTCATGAAGGTCAGGCTCAAATAAAGTTAGTTCCTTCTGATGTTTTTGACATTGCAGATTCATATTTATGGGTTCTGGAAGGAAGATATGACGGTTATCTGGTTCTCAAGCTTTCTTTTGAAAAGAATGTATTGAAAGAGACTGGTCCATATCACAAGTTTGCAGATCAGCTGTCTTACGTTCCTTATAAGGGAATTCCAACCTGGCCTTTGTTCAACAGAGCAGAAAGTCAGCTGGTTACAGATTATGAAAATGCAATTAAAATATTAAAAGAAGATGGTACTATTGCCAAACTTTCGCAAAAATACTTTAATGAGAATGTCTTTGATTTTGTAACAGACTGATATAATATTTTTGCATAGGGAGGTTATTATTTAAGTGAACAGGCCGTTTTCGCCAATTCAGATAATAATTTCCCTAAAGCAAATACTGCCATTTCTGGGAGTAACTTTCTCGGTGATGGCAGGGACTATTTTTCTTGGGCTGCTTCTGGCAATTCTCCTGGTCCGCCTCAAGTTCAGCAGACACCGCTTCTGGAATTGCCTGTCCGATTTTTTCATCCACATTTTACGCTGTACACCATCCCTGGTTCTGCTTTTTATCGTTTTTTATGGCCTTCCAAAATTATTCTTTCTTTTATTTGGAATCAATATAAATTTCTGGCCCAAAATTATTTTTGTAATAATCGCCCTGTCTCTTTTGTATTCTGCCCAGCTTGCAGAAATTATTCGCTCGGCTTTGCTGGCAGTTGGTCGGGGACAGTATGAAGCGGCTCTTGCGGCTGGACTGCCACCTTTTATGGCGATGGTCAGAATTGTGATTCCGCAGACCGCGGTGATTGCACTGCCAAATCTGGGTAATTCCTTTATTGCGCTTTTAAAGGAAGGCGCTCTGGCCTTTACAATCGGGCTTATAGACGTAATGGGCAAAGGAAACCTGATTATTTCGCTTAACTACGGCGGTTATGCGCTGGAAACTTACCTTGCACTGGCATTGGTTTATTGGGCTTGTACTCTGCTTATAGAAGGTTTATTCAAATTACTGGAAAAGCATTTTTCCAAAGGGAGGGTAAATCTTGCTTAATACAAACTTTATGCTTAAAACCTTCTGGCTTTCCTTTAAGGCAATTCCTGTTACTCTGGAAATTACTCTTGTTTCTCTGCTGCTTGCACTTCTTCCGGCTTTTGGAATTGCGAGAGCCCGCATAAAAAAAGTCAGGTTCTGGTCAAAGTTTTCTACAGTTTATGTTTCTTTCATGCGAGGAACTCCTGTTGTCCTTCAGATTCTGATTGTTTACAGTCTTTTACCAAGTTTGCTCAATAATTTTTTTACAAGGCATTCTATTTCAGTAAATATTTTTGATTTGAATCCGATTGTTTATGCATTTGTTGTTTTTACACTTAATACAATTGCTGTTTTGAGCGAAGTTTTTCGTTCTGCATTAAATGCCGTTGATAAGGGGCAGTATGAAGCTGCTCTTTGTGCCGGATTGACACGTTTTCAGTCTTATGTGCGGATTGTAATTCCTCAGGCCCTGGTTTCTGCCATGCCAAATATCTGCAATCTTACGGTGACTTTAATAAAAAATACATCGCTTGCTTTTATGATGACTGTAAAGGATGTTACAGCAGTTGCAAAAATACAGGCTGCTTACGGATTTAATTACATTGAAGCTTATCTGGATATTTTTGTGATTTATATAATTGTTTGTTCAGTGGTTCAGTTAATTTTTAAGTTTTGTGAAAAGAAATTGACTAAAACTGGAGTTAAAAATACAAGAAAAATAATTGGAAAAACGGTATGATGCTATTATGCTGGAAGTTAAAAATATATGCAAATCCTTTGGTGAAAATAAAGTCTTAAAAGACGTAAGTCTCACTGTTCACAAGGGCGAAGTTGTTGTGATTTTGGGGCCTTCGGGGTCTGGTAAGACGACACTTTTGCGCTGTATGAATTTTCTTGAGCCGGCAGACAGTGGTTTTTTAGATTTTGATGATATTCACACTCCCTTTAATCGTGCAACACGAAAATTGATTTTGCAGATTCGGAAGAAGACGGCATTTGTTTTTCAGAATTACAATCTTTTTAATAATAAAACCGCTTTGGAAAATGTTATGGAAGGGCTTGTTATTGGCAGGCATATTCCTAAAAAACAGGCGGAAGAAATTGCAAAACGCTCTTTGAATAAGGTCGGGCTTTCTGACAGGTATGATTATTATCCGTCCAGTTTGAGTGGTGGCCAGCAGCAGAGAGTTGGAATTGCGCGTGCTGTTGCCGTTAATCCGGATGTGATTTTTTTTGATGAACCTACCTCTGCTCTGGATCCTGAGTTAATTGGTGATGTGCTTGAAGTTATGAAAAATCTTGCGCGGGAAAGAATTACTATGATTATTGTTACCCACGAAATGTCTTTTGCAGAGGAAGTTGCAGATTATGTTGTTTTTATGGATGATGGAATGATAGTAGAGCAGGGGAGTCCTGAACAGATTTTTCATAATCCGCAGCAGGAAAGAACTAAACAGTTCTTAAATAGAATTTTAAAAAAATAGGAAGAATATATAAAAACAAATAGGAGTTTTTTTTATGGAAGCAAAGATTTCCCTTTCTTCAACAAAGGAAATAGCTAAGATTGATGAAAGAATTTACGGCTCATTTATTGAGCACTTAGGACGAGCTGTTTATGGTGGAATTTACGAACCTGGTCATCCAACTGCCGATGATATGGGATTCCGTCAGGACGTTCTTAAACTGATAAAGGATTTAAATGTTCCGATTGTACGTTATCCGGGTGGAAACTTTGTTTCCGGCTATAACTGGGAAGATGGAACTGGACCTAAAGAAAAACGCCCTAGAAAGCTTGAGTTGGCCTGGGGAACTATCGAAACAAATCAAGTGGGAATAGATGAATTCCAGGAATGGGCAAAACGTGCCGGAACAGAAGTAATGATGGCTGTTAATCTTGGTACACGCGGACCTGATGAAGCAAGAAATGTTGTAGAATACTGCAATGCCAGCACAGATACCTATTACGCTAATCTTCGCCGTAAAAATGGTTTTGAAAAGCCTTTTGGAATTAAATTATGGTGTCTTGGAAACGAGATGGATGGTCCTTGGCAGATTTGTGCAAAAACTGCTGTAGAATATGCCAGACTTGCAACAGAAACCGCAAAGGTTATGAAATGGACAGACCCTTCAATTGAGCTGGTTGCCTGCGGAAGTTCAACTCCTACAATCAGTACTTTTGGTGAATGGGAAGAAACTGTTCTTAGACATACTTATGATTATGTGGATTATCTTTCTTTGCACAGCTATTATGGAAATCCTGACAACGATACTCCTAAGTTCCTATCAAGTTCAGTAATTATGGACAATTTTATTAAAAAGGTTGTTCAGATTTGCGATAAGGTCAAGGCAGAAAAGAAGAGCGAAAAGCAGATGAATCTTTCTTTTGACGAATGGAATGTCTGGTTCCACAGTAATGAAGCAGATAAAAAACTTGAACGCTGGCAGGTTGCTCCTCCTCAGCTTGAAGATGTTTATAATTTTGAAGATGCCCTTGTTGTTGGAACTTTATTAAATACCCTGCTTAAACATTCTGACCGTGTAAAGGTTGCCTGCCTTGCTCAGCTTGTAAATGTAATTGCTCCGATTATGACAAAAACTGGTGGTGGCTGCTGGGTTCAGACAATTTTCTATCCTTTCTATTATGCATCTAAATATGGACGTGGAACTGCAATTAATGTTGACCTTGATTGTGGCACTTATGATGCCGGAGATTTTAAGGCAGTTCCTTATATTGATTCTATTGCTGTAAAAAATGATGACGGAAACCTTGTTGTATTTGCAGTAAATAGAAATATGAAAGAGAGTCTGACAGTAGATTTTAATTTTGAAGGATTTGACGGCCTTAAATTAATAGAGCATGTTGCCCTTGAAAATGATGATATGAAAGCTGTAAATACAGAAGAATCCCCAGATACAGTAAAACCAATTAATAAAACTCTTGGTGATAAAATTGTACTTGCGCCTCATTCATGGAATATGCTCCGTTTTGGTAAATAAAATCTGAAAAAACGGCCTAATAAGTCTCAATTTGATTGAATAGGCTTATAAAAAATGCGTCAAAAGTGCCCAGTTTGATTTTACAAAAAAAATGTAAGAGTAATATCTGGCCACTTTGGGGCGCATTTTTGCTTTTAAATGCCTTTTTTTTGAAGAGAAAAGCCTCTTTTTGTACTTGGCACGAAATATGCTATATATTAAGTGTAAGGAAAACAAAAAGTTTTTCCGGCAAAAGTTCTTATAGGAGGTATAATATGAACGAATTAGCACTTTTTAATAAATTATTTGATGGTTTGGACGATGACTATTATGAATTGCCATCATTCAATTTTAAGAAAGCGTTCCTAGTACCTAAAGTTGATGTTAAAGAAGGAAAGGATGCTTACACTTTGCAGATGGATTTACCAGGCAAAACTGATAAAGATGTAAACATTGAACTTAATAACAAAGTTCTTACAATTTCTTCTGAGAACGAAACAAAAGATGAGAAGAAAGAAGAAAAAGCAGAAAGCAAAGATGGAATTAAATATTTGATTAAAGAACGAAGTTATTCTAAGTTCTCAAGAAGCTTTACATTACCGGAAGATGTTGACAGTGACAAACTGACAGCAAAGGTTCAGAACGGAGTTTTGACAGTTACAATGCCAAGACATGCAATTTCTGCTCCTAAGCGAATTGCAATAACTTGTGCTTAATTGTCATAAATAATTAAACCCGCGCCACCCGAGCATGGAGCAGGCGCGGGCAACCGCGAGTCCGCAGGACTGACCGTTAGGGAACTGCGGAACGCGAGTTGTTTGTTTTTGTTGGTGCCAGAAATTAATCAAAAGTAAATGTATCAAATTCAGCAATTATATTTTTGGATTCAGAAAGGAACTCAAAATAAATTGCGTGTTTTCCAATCAAACCGGACTGAATTTGGCCTGTGACTGCTGAATCGCCTTTTTTAGCATCCAATACGGCAATAATCTTACCTTTATAATCATCCACATGAACATATATTTTGAAATTTTCCAGAGCTTTGAGCGAGAGTGTAAGGGTTTTTGCACTTTGCGAACCAAACTGTAAGTATCTGAAACCTACAGAAAGATTGCTGGTTATATCAACAATTGGTGCGGAAGAGGAATCGGTCTTATCGTAAACAGGTTTAATGTATGCACCACCGTTTCCTCCGTTTGGACCACCTTTTGCTCCTCCAAAAATATGGCAGGCATATCCGGCAGAAATTATTTTTCTTGCATCAAGACCGTTTATGTGGGCACCTTGAGAAGTCATTTCTACAGGTTCTGAAGCAATTGGTTCCCCGTCTTTGTAGGTAATCTTGCCAATGAAGATTTTGCCGTTCTTATCAAGTGCTACATCAACTGGTTCAAGCATAGCCTGACGAGAGAATTCATCGGTTCCTGTCTGGCGGTGATAGAAAACATACCACTGTCCTTCGATGTTCATGATACTTCCGTGGTTGTTTCCCCAGCGATAAGACATACTTTTTGTACCGTCTGCATTTGTAAGTAATTCACCGCCGTTCAAGCTTATGTCTCCGCCCATTTTAAATTCTCCGAGCGGGGTTTCGCTGTATTTGTAAGAAAGGAAGCCGTTGCACTCTTCATAAACTCCAAGTTGCGGCTGTTTGGTATAGTAGCGTTTTGAATAGATTAAAACGTATTTTCCATTTACTTTTCGTGGAGAAGAAGCTTCAAAAAAGGCATCCTCTTCATCGTCAAAACCGTCATTTGGTGACCATGGAGCAATACAGTGTTTGATTGGATTTTCGCGAAGGGTTCCAGGTTTTATGGTTGCCATATCATCGTTTAATTCTGCACAATACTGTTTGCAAAATCCCCAGTAAGCATAAATTCTGCCATCGTCATCTACAAGAATTCCTGGATCAAAACCAAGTTCCGTTTTTACAGGATTTGTAAAAGGACCGGCTGGATTTTTACTTGTTGCAACCATGATTCGGGAACCTTTTTGTTCTGCTGCATACATGTAAAAAGTGTCGCCTTTTTGAACTACATCTGGTGCATACAAAATGGATTTGTCTGCTGATTCGTAACATACACCGTGACAGGTCCAGTTTGTTAAATCTGAAACTGGCGCACTCCAGACAACCTGATCTGGTCCGCAGTATTCAGTTCTTGCGGTGTCATGTGAACCGTAAACGTAAACTCTTTTTTCTCCTTTGTATTCAAATACTCTTGGTTCGCCGTCTGGTACGTGTTCCCATAACGGCATGTAGGGATTTGCTCCTTTAATATATTCTTTCATGTTTCCTCCATATGGATTAACCTTATCATTTTCTTTCTTTTATGTCGATTCATATTTTTCCTTTTGATTTTATTTAGCATTTACTACCTGTCTTCACTATCTGCCTTTGCTGGGAGAATAATTATTGACATGAATAACATATAAAACATATAATAATACTAGGTAATAAAAAAGGAGGATTATGGATTATATGGATTTACAATTGAAAGATAAAATAGCTGTAGTAACTGGGGCCAGCAAGGGAATAGGATATGCTATAGCAGAAGAGTTTTTGAAGGAAGGAGCGGCAGTTTTTATTTGTGCCAGAAATAAAGATGAATTGGATAAGGCTTTTACTAGTCTTGTTGAAAAATATTCAGCAAAGGGAAAAGTTTTTGCTTATGCGCTAGATGGAACAAAAGAAGAAGGAATGGACTTTCTTGCACAGCAGGCAGCTTCAATTAACGGAAGTATTGATGTTTGGGTAAATAATATCGGAACAAATAAAAAGAGGGAAGGAGAGTATTATACAGAAGAAGAACTGGATTACATTATCAGTGCAAACTATAAATCCTGTGTGTTTGGAACTCAGGCAGCAGTGAAATACATGAAAGAAAAGGGTGGAAGCATTGTAAATATCTCTTCCCTTGCAGCTCATGCGGCAACAGCTATTAGAAGCAATATTTATGCAAGTATGAAGGCTGCCGTAATTGCCTATACCCAAACGACTGCCAGCGAGTATGCACCTTATAATATCCGGGTAAATACTGTTTTGCCGGGATACACAAAAACGCCTCTTCTTATTCAGGGATTTTCGCAGGAGACACTTGATGAATTATTGCGGAATAATATCCTTAACAGAATGGCTGAGCCGGAGGAAATTGCTAAGCCGGTTGTATTTCTTTCAAGCCCAGCGGCAAGTTATATTACAGGAACAGAGCTTGAAGTTACCGGCGGACACATAAAAGTCCTCAACGCCCGTGACAGCTGGAATCTGGTAAAAAAATAGGAGCTTGCAGGATTCTATATTTGACATATATTTGAAATATACTTGAAATATTCTTATAAAACATCTATTATTAAAAGGTAAGCGGCAAAGAGGTCGTAGATAATATTTTGTGTATTTAACTTGCACAAGATGGTGTCTACGACCTCTTTGTTTTAACGCTTGTTAAATTGGAGGTTTATATATGTGTGGATTTGTCGGATGTTTTGATTTGAATAGCGGAAGTCAGCCTATTGCAGAAGGATTAAAAGAGCAGCTCCGTAATTCAGTTTTAGATATGTCAAAAAAAATACGGCACAGAGGTCCGGATTGGAGTGGAATCTACACAGGCGATAATGCAATTATCAGTCACGAAAGACTTTCAATTGTAGACCCTTTTTCCGGCAAACAGCCTTTGATTTCGGATGACGGTACTATTATTCTTGCTGCAAATGGTGAAATCTATAACCACAAGGAAATCAGAAAGGAGTTTGAAGGAAAATATAATTTTAAAACCCAGTCAGATTGTGAAGTAATAATACCTTTGTATAAAGCTTATGGAAAAGATTTTATCGAAAAAGTCAGTGGTATTTTTGCCTTTGCACTTTATGATTCAAAAAATGACGTTTATTTGATTGCCCGTGATGAAATTGGTGTAATTCCTTTGTATCAGGGTTGGGATAAATCTGGAAGATATTATGTTGCTTCTGAATTAAAGGCTCTGGAAGGCGAATGTGTAAGTATTCAGGAGTTTCCAAATGGTTGCTATTATTATTCAAAAGATAAAGAGCCTGTTCGCTGGTATAAGCGTTCCTGGGAAAGTTATGAAAATGTAAAAAATATGCCAAAAGCAACGGACGAAAAGGGTGAAATCATAAATCCAACTGTTATAGAGAAAGTTCGTAACGGACTGGAAGAAGCAGTTAGAAAACAGCTGATGTCCGATGTTCCTTATGGTGTTCTGCTTAGCGGAGGTTTAGATTCTTCAATAATTGCGGCTATTACGCAGAAGTATTCTAAAAAACGAATCGAAACAGATTCCAAAGAGTCTGCCTGGTGGCCACAGTTACATTCTTTTGCTGTTGGTCTGGAAGGCTCTCCTGATTTGATAGCGGCAAAAAAAGCGGCTGATTATATTGGTACCGTTCATCACGAAATCCATTTTACAATCCAGGAGGCCTTGGATGCTTTACCAGATGTAATTTATCATATTGAAACTTATGATATAACAACTGTTCGCGCCTCTACACCTATGTATCTTTTGGCAAGAGCAATTAAATCTATGGGAATTAAAATGGTTCTTTCTGGTGAAGGTTCTGATGAACTTTTTGGCGGATATCTTTATTTCCATAAGGCACCAAATGCGCAGGAGTTTCATGAAGAGCTTGTACGAAAAATGTCAAAGCTTCATTTGTATGATTGTCTGCGTGCTAATAAATCCCTGATGGCCTGGGGTGTTGAAGGCCGCGTTCCTTTCCTTGATAAGGAGTTTATTGATATTGCCATGAATCTTAACCCGTCAGATAAAATGAATGTTCTTTTACCAGATGGAAGTCAGCGAATTGAAAAATGGATAATCAGAAAGGCCTTTGAAGATTTACTTCCTGCCGAAATCTGCTGGCGACAGAAGGAACAGTTCTCTGATGGTGTAGGTTACAACTGGATTGATACTTTGAAAAAGATGACGGAAGAAAAAATCAGTGATGCAGAGTTTGCCCGACGTGAAAACCGCTTCCCAATCAATCCTCCGAAAACTAAGGAAGAATATTACTATCGTGAAATCTACAGTAGTTTATTCCCAAGCGACAGTGCTGCAAAAGTAGTTCCACAGGAAGCGGGAGTTGCATGTTCTACCCAAAAAGCACTTGAATGGGATGCCGCCTGGAAAAATATGGATGAACCAAGCGGACGTGCTATTTTGGGCGTTCATGAACAAGCTTATAAGGCTTAAGCTTCTATTTGCTCATCAGTCTTTTTGACAGCAATTTTTCTTGCAATATAGACAAAAGGTGTATCAAGAAGACTTGTTGCTACATAAATTACATAGCAGGCTGCTGTGATGGATACAAGCTCTTTGAACTGGTAGATTCCCCAGAAGGCTCCAAAGTTGAAAATAACAATGTTAACAAACTGAGAAATTAATGTAGAAAAGTTATTTCTAAACCAGAGCATTTTTGTGTGACTGCCAGTCTTTTTTTCTGTAAGATTCCACCAAGCGTGATACAAAGAAACATCAACAAACTCAGAAATGATATAAGCAATAAGGCTTGAGAAAAGCATACGCGGTGTGTTTGAGAAAAGACCGTGTACAAACTCGCTGGACCAGTCGCTTTCTGCTGGAATGTAGTGAACCCACATAAAGCTTAAAAGAATAAAACAGAGGCTTGTAAGAACTCCTGCAAGAACACCTTTGTTTGCTTCTTTTTTTCCGTAAAGTTCGCTGAGAATATCAGTAGCAAGGAATGTTGCGGCAAACAATGTGTTTCCAAGCGTCTGATCCATACCGAATGCGTGCACAACAATTGTTACTTCGATGTTTGCAAAAACTGTTGCAATTCCAATCCAGGCAAAGAGACCGCCTTTTCCAAACAATTTGAGGAAGAGAATCGTTGCACCAAACGATACCAAAAGAGTAATAATTAAAAATAATTCATTCATTTTTGAACCTCCATGACAGGGAGATTCCAATCGTAAATACAATAAGGGTTGACCTGGTTTTGTTTAACGACAGGAAGGACTTCGAACTGTCTATAAATGAATGCACATAAATTATCAGAAAACAAATGTTCTTGCAAGAGTGATTATTTTGTGTTCTTTTGTTGATTTTTTTGTGATTTTTTTGTGATTTTTTTAATTTTTTGCTTGCATTATTATAATTCTATGCTAGTATTAAGTTGTGGTTAGGAAATCGAGATGGGGACGATGACCGGCTGCTTGTAAGGGAGGCAATATGCAGATTCCGACAAAAATAGAATGCCAGCACATGGCTAAATGTGTGGCATTTAATAAACGTTAATAACATAGCATCAGCTGCTTAATGCTGAATTATTTATAGTGCAAATCATTGAATTGATTTTGGTGCACAGTACAGGCCGGAGAAAAACTCCGGCTTCTTTTTTTATGTGCATCAGAATGTGTATTTTAATCCCAGTCTGAAATTAAAATTGTTCAAATAGGATTTTTCCCTGTAACAGTCTACAAGTGTTTTTCCAAGATATCCGCTGTAAGAATAGCCAGGGGAATAGGTTGGATTAATAACAAGATTATAAGCAAAGGATGCATCAAGGGTAAAGCCTTTCCAGACAAACCACATTGTTTCTGCACCTAGATAAAAGTTTGCCTTAAAGGCAGTAAAATATTTTCCTGCGGCAGTTGCTGTATCGGTTGTAGTGCATTTTCCAAAAATATAAGCATTGTCTGGATTGTTTCTGCCAATAAAAAATCTGTCATAACCATGTGGACTGTACAAGGTAAAAGAAAGATGCTGGCTGTTTCCACCGTAACCGATTCCTGAACCTAGGAACTGGCCGCGGTTTGTGTAGCCCTGTTTAATCTGGCTATGTGTTCCAAAGTTATAGGTTCCCCACATCTGGTAGTCCTGACTTGGTTCTGTATTGTTCCACTCAAAATTGATTTTTCCGTAGAGATTCTTAGATTCTGAAATTGTAATACACTGCTGCAATCCAACTGTATATGACATTGTGTGGAAGGGAAAACGTGCATATTCATAAAAGTCCAGACCACCGTCAAGATAATCATCAACACCGATTTCGGAATAAAACTCCATGCCGACTTTTTGAAGAAGGTAGTCTGCTGTAAAGGAGATTTTTTGATCTTCACCATAAATACCGTGTTTTTTTGCTACTTTATTTTGAGCATAGAAAGGATTTAAATATGAAAACCAACTGTCATCACCTGAATTACTTATACAGACTTTATTAACTCCAAGAGTAAGGCCAGGAATAAAAGATGGAGCATAAGAGGCTGCCCACAAAACATACTGATTGTGACCGTTAGATTCAACTTTGTTAGGATCTTCCGGATTAGTTTCATAAAAATAATCAGATTCTGTGAGGCGACCAAGCATAAAGCGTAATTCAAAATCACCAAGGTAATAATTTATCCAAGGAATTGTGACAGGAGTTTTTCTGATTCCAATGTCCAGTTTTGGAAAAGTTGCCGCATTGTTGGAAAGCATAAGCGGATAAAGGTAATTTGGTCCAAGCCAGACAGATTGTGTTCCAAAACCGATTGTAAAGGCTCTCCAGGACCAGCGGATTTCGGAATCACCCCAATCATAAGTCCAGAAGCTTGAGTCCCCAAAACGCTGTGGTGCATCACAGTTTGCATAATAGGAACCAAAACCGTTACCTCGTGTTGAAGCCATAATTTCATATTCAAGATTCTGACTGAAGGAAACTTGAGGCTTAATTGTAAGTTCAAAACCAAAGCCTTCTATTCTTGCACCGGCAGTCATACTTGTGTTGTAGCCTCTGCCCTGCCAGAAAGCACCGTCATTTACACCAAAGGGATATTCTGTATTATAACTATTGAACCATTCTGGTCCGTAGATTTCTGTGGTAAGTCCAAGGTATATTCCGTCCAGAAAATAATTGCTTTTCGGATTTTTTAATTCGAATAAGGTAAACAGTGAGCGCAACTGGTTATTCTGCCAAGGATTGTTTTCATCAATTTCCCAAACAGAATCTGAAAGGGTACGGTAATTCAAATAGTTTCGTTCTGATTTTCCCTGTAATGAAAGAAAATCGTAGTATTCTTCTTCATAAGATTTTAAGGCTTCCTGAGCAGATACTTTCTGTATAGGCAGAAAAAACGTGAAAGCACT
>JAILQA010000484.1 GCA_024699205.1 Treponema sp.
AAATTGTTGAAAGAACATCCCGAAGCAGGTGTTGCATTTTTTAAGGCTTTGCTCAGGGCCAGAAAAGCTGTTGTAGAAACAGAAGGTCATTACTATGAGCTCCTTACTCCGTCATTAAAAGCCTATCCGGAGTATGCAGCACAGGTTTATAACTATGATGGAAACTTTTCGGGCTTTAATCTGGAAATAACAGATAAGAATATTGCCCAGACAAAATCGCTCTATGATTTTTTGAAGCAGCAGGAAAGGGTTAATGGTCCATGGAATGAAAAGACTTTTGTGGATACATCCTATTATTTTCAGGCACTCAAAGAATTAAATCAATAAAGTAAATTAAGTGAGGTAAAAAAAATGGCAGTAACCAGGGAAGAAGGTGTCAAACAGATAAACATCTATATTCAGGCACAAAATGAAGGCATAAATATCACTCAGGATATTTTTGAAAATCTGGATTATAAAAATACCTATCTAGAGCAGGTTCGTTCCTGCTTCGATTGGAATTTTAAAAGCTGGACAAAGACAAAGCTTCCAAGCGGTTTCAGAATCAAATCATCAGGTTTTGAAGTGCCGATATATCTTAATCCTAAAAGTGAATTAAAAATCATCAAGGAAGGAGAAAAATATTATTTTATAAAAGGTGACGGAAAGGACTTTGCCGAGGAAATAGACTTTGAACACAAGCCAGGCTTTTACAATAAAGTTACAAGCGATGGAAAAGACATGAGCCGTATTGTTCAGGCGGGAGCTCATGGAAGACTTTTTATTTCTTATTCAAATGAATGTTCATTTCTGGAAAAAGGGCGTGACTGTCTCTTCTGTAATATAAATGATACCAAACGCCGTTTTGGAAAAGTTGATAACATTGAATGGAAAAATCCGAATCAGATAGGAGAAACGATTGCCGAAGCCTACCGCGAAGGTTATGAAGGTTTTAATCTTACAGGGGGATATGTTCCTGAGCGTCGTGAAGTTGAATACTACATTGATGTAATTGAAGCTGTAAAAGATCATACAGATTTACCTGACGACAGGATTCACGGCATGGCTTGTGTTGGTGCACCATCAGACTTCTCATTTATTGAAAAGTACAAGGAAGCCGGATATCAGCACATTGCCTGCAATATGGAAGTTTGGGATAAGAATCTCTTTAATTATTACTGCCCTGGAAAAGTTGATATAGGCGGGGATCATGACCGCTGGCTGGACGTATTAAAACATGAGGTCGAAGTTTTTGGACGGGGAAATGTCCGTTCAAACTTTGTAGGCGGTCTTGAAAGCAAAGATTCCCTTCTTGCCGGAATAGAACAGCTGGCAGAAATTGGTGTTATAGGTGTAGCAACAACATGGAAGCCATGTATTGGTTCTGCACTTGAAGGACACCGTTCGCCTGAGACAGAGTGGCATCAGGATTTGCAGTCAAAAATCTATCAGATTCTGAAGAAGAACGGATACGGTCTTTCTGATTTGTATTATGTAAGCGGCGATTTGAATCCAATCGGTTATTATTTTGCACTGGACGGTCAGGTAAGTCCGGGTGGAAATAAATTTGATATAAAAAAATAAAGCGAGGTAAAAAAAATGGCATGGAACAAGGAAAAGGCAATTGAATATGCAAAAGGAGCTAAAGCCGCTGTGTTTGCAACTGTGAATACAGAAGATAATACTCCTCAGCTGCGTTATGTGGGAGGCTATGGTATAGATGGCTCTACCTTCTATCTGAATACCGGAAAAGATTCTGCAAAAGTTAAGCAGATTAAATCTGACGGTAATGTTGCAATTCTCTTTCAGCATGAAGGACAGGAAAGCCTTAAAAACGTTACTTTCTACGGGAAAGCAACCATTCTTAAGGAAAAAGAAGCTGAAAAAGGCAGGGAAATAATTAAAGCCCGTCGTCCTCAGGCTGTTTTTGATGATACAAAAGTCATTATCCGTGTGGATGTAGAAAAAATAAAAATTCTTGATTTTGCAGATACACCTAAAATTCAGGAATTAAGTATTTAAATCTAAATAAAAAACAGTCATTCTCGAAAAAAGTATTGACAAAAATAGAAAAGAAATTTATAGTTTATCTACCTACTATAAAGGTAGGTAAACTAGGATTTCGACCAGACAACTGGAGATTCAAAGCTCACATTTTTTTGTGGTGCATTTTGAATCTCCATTTTTTTTGTCTGCACTAAAAAAAAGAGGTATGACTATGAAAAGAAATGCAAAAAAATTTATTGCTGCAGGTTTGATTATGGCAGTGACACTTTCTTCTGTATTTGCAAAACCTAAAGATAAAAAGGCAAAAGGTAAAGCAAAGGAAGTTAACGTCGGCTATGTAGATGTTACCGGAAGCGGAATTATTACTGATGTAAAGGGAATAGCCCGTGACCAGGGATATTTTGATGAAGAATTCAGCAAAATCGGCGTAAAATTAAATCTTGTTCCAATGACAGGAGCTGGTCCGGCAATCAACGAGGCTCTGGCAGGTGGAAGTCTGGATATTGGTGAGCTTGGTGATGTTCCTGCAGTTTTGGGAAAGGCAAATGGAGTTGATACAATCCTCATTGCTACAGGCGGACTTTTAAATGGTGCATCAGTAATTGCAGGAAAAGGTACTCCATATAAATCATTAAAGGACTTAAAGGGAAAAACAATCGCAACCCAGCGGGGAGCTTTTATGCACAGAACTCTCGCTACTCTTCTTGCTGATGAAGGCCTTACTTTTGATGACATTCAGTTTGTAAACGTAAACGCACAGACTGCAGCTGAAATGCTTGTAACAGGAAATGTTGATGCTGCCGTTGTTGGAGGAGTTACCCTCACCCGCCTTTATGAACAGGGCTACAATATTGTAATTGATTACAGGGACAACCGGGGCGGCGTTTCTGGTGGCGGAACAATTGCCCGAAGAAAGTTTGTAGAACAGAATCCTGATGTAATTAAAGCATATCTTACTGCAATTGCAAGGGCAACAAAATATGCACAGGAAAATAGAAATGAATTGAAAGATCTCTGGCAGTCTGTTGGTGAATCAGGTGAATCTTACGAATATCTTTATCCGAATCACGACAACTATCCGGATATTGTTGCAAAACCTGAAAGCCTGCAGAACTTAAAGGATACGCTGAGCTTCCTCCTGGAATATGATTTGATTACAAAAGACAGAAATTTCAGTGTAGATGACTGGTATGACGGCACTTACGCAGAATATGCAGTAGCAGAAGCTGCAAAAAAATAAAATCAGCGAGGAAAAAAATGGCTTCTAAAGACGAACTTTACA
>JAILQA010000499.1 GCA_024699205.1 Treponema sp.
GGGCGAATTTCAAGGGTAAGGCGGTTAGACATGAGCTTAATATATTTAGATTTATAAAGCTCAGGATAAAAAGCAAGTTCAAGATAATAAACAGAAGGTTCCGCAACTCTGATATAATCCTTTACATTTTCAACAAAGGAATATTCTTCTCCGCCTTCAAGGGCAATTTCTCTAAAATAAACAGTGCGGTTTGTTGTTCGTTTTTCAATTACAGAATCTGTCTGTTCAAGGCTGGCATTTTTTACTGTGTAAGCATAAAAGTCCAGGCTGAATGCACGGTCATCTGCAAGCTTAAAACGCAGAGTTTCACTTCCGTTATTTTTAATTGTGATATGAACACTAATCGGATTATCATCGTTTAATCCAGGATAGTAAATAGACCTGTTATAATATTTAATTGACACACTTGCGTTGGAAAAATCATTGGTTTCCTGCGCAAAAATAGTCTGTCCAAAAAGGCAGATAATTGCTATAATTAGTGTAAGTTTACGGATTTTCAACGTGATCTCCTTAAATATTTTATTAAGAAATTATTTCTTATATTATATATTTATTTTCGGTATTTTTAAATGAAATCATTATCATCTTCTGTTAATAATTTTCTTCATAATTGGCCTGAATTTTATACGGCTGCAGACACAGTTACAAGCCTGGAAACAGCCTTTCCCGTGCAGATAGAAGGCATACAAGGCTGTCTTTTTTCATTCTTTTTGTCTGAGCTTTGCAGTGCAAGACATATAAAAATACTTCATGAAAAGCATACAGTTTCTTCAGATTTACTCATTGTAGTTCCCGGTGAATATGAAATGAACAGCATTCAGGAGGATATAAAAACAATCTTCCCGGATACACAGGTTTTTACTTTTCCAAACTGGGGCACAATACCTTACAGACCTGCCGCAAGAGGTTCAATTGTTTTTGGTCAGAGAGCAGGGTTTCTTTCTGAGCTTTGCGCACAAAAAAGCTTTTCGTTACAAAACAAACCACGAATATTCATTCTTACACAAAGAGCCTTTATCAGTCCGCTGCCTCCGCCACAATATATAAAACAGTTTACATTTACCTTAAAGAAAAAGGATTCTCTGGATACGGTAAAAATTGCAGCCAGACTTACACAAATTGGTTATACAAGGGTTTCCAGAGTAAATGTACGGGGTGAATTCAGTTTAAGGGGAGAGGTATTAGATATCTTTCTGCCGTTAGAGGATAATCCTATCCGAATTGTTTTTGATTTTGACACAATAGAATCTATAAAGCAGTTTGAAGCAGATTCTCAGACAACTACAGGTACACTGGACAAAATAACCATATACCCAATGAAAGAAGTTTTATGGGAACAGGAATTAATTAATACTTTTACCAAAAAAATGGAAGAGTATCAGAATACCGCTATACAAGATAATAGTACAGATATTAATACTCTACAAAATAATACCGTTCAAATTGAAAGTAATATTCATCTTCCGTTTACCGAACACGCCTATGAATATTTTAAAATGATGGCTCAGGAGCTCGAAGCAAAACACGAAACAGAGGGTGAAGAGCTGTTTTACAACCTCTTGTGGGATAAAAACTATACAATACGGGACTACATAGACGAAAACACTTTAACTCTTATTTATGATTACGACCGTCAACAGCACGCCGAAGAAGCTATATGGCGCGAATTTTCCGGAATGTACAGAAAAACCAGGGAAACTTTTCCTTCTTTGCCGCCGGATCATCTGTTATTAAATTACAATAATACACTAGAAAGTTTATCAAAATGTCTACTTTTTCGTACACTTGAGACAGATAAATCTACTTCTGATGCAAATAAATCTAATTTCTTCCTGAAAATTAACTCAGAACCCGGCAGAAGCTTTTTTGGCAACATTAATTACATGAAGGAAGAGTTAACAAATCTTCAGAACGACGGCTGGAATATTTTTATTTATACCGATAACGAAAACCAGCAGCTGCGTATTCATGAAATTTTTAAAGATTGGACAGATATAGATGCAAGGGCCGGAATAAAACCTGTAGTACTTATTCCAAAACCGGTATCCTCTGGCTTTAATATTCCACAAATTAAGCTGCTCGTAATTCAGGAAAATGAGATTTTTGGCAGAAGAAAATATGTAGCTAAATCTGTTAACAAGGCAAAATCCAAGGCAATAGATACCTTTGTCGAGCTTAATCCCGGAGACTATGTTGTTCATG
>JAILQA010000507.1 GCA_024699205.1 Treponema sp.
TGGTAACAGCCCAGGATTTACGCTTTAATCCTGTAAAATTATTTTTTGAAAACTGTATCTGGGAAACTAAAAACAAGCAGTTTGGCTATGACATAAAAGTTGCTTCAACCATCAGCCTTATTGTAACTGAATTAATCCGTATCTGGCACAGACATGGTTTCACCTTTTCTACAAATCCAACCTACGACCAGTTCAGTACCAAAGATTTTTCTGTTCTTGAATATATTGATAAACATTCTTCAGAAAATATAAGTGTTGAAAATCTGGCAAGCAAATGCGGCATGTGCTATTCCAATTTTGCAAAGCAGTTTAAAACACATTTTGGTCGTACCTGCAAGGAATACATTGAATTTGTGCGTATTTGTAAGGCAGACAATCTTTTACTTTATACCGATAAAACCCTGGATTATATTAGTCAGGAAACGGGTTTTACCGATGCAAGTCACTTTATCCGTACCTATAAAAAAATCAGGGGAATTACACCAAAACAGCGCCGCATGACAAAAAAAATTGAATAGAAGTATACTCATCCGCAAGGGATAATTGTATAAATTCGTTTTTGGGGTAGACATAAAAACTGGGATTTTAAGAAACTCTTAAAATCCCAGAAAATAAAAAGAGAAAACAAAAAAAGATTTATTTCAAATAAAAAGCATTGACTTACACCTTTTAATATGAATAACTGATTTTATGTATTACTTCTGCTGAGCCTGATAAATCTTGTTTGTAAGATCTACAATCTTATCTACATTCAAGTTCTTACAAGAAGCAATATATTCATCCCAATCTTTATTAACATCCTTCTGTCCTGTTACAAACTTAAGTGTCCATGAATTGATGTTATCAATAAGAGGAACTGCCCAAAGGTTCAACTGTTCGCGCTGATCCTCAGAAGGCTTAGCTTTTGGATCTACAGTAGCAACAGTCTTGTATTTTCCATAGCGGGCATACAAATCCTGTACTTCTGGAGTGAAAGCATCTGTTGATTCTGCTGTTGAGTGACCATAGAAGTAGTTACCACCAGCATATCCCCACTTAAGACGGATATCTGTATCTGTATCTGCTCCAGGAAGACCAAGACCACCACACTTATAACCAGGGAGAAGCTTCTTAATCTGCTTTCCGTTTACAGTAGTATAATCCCATGTCTTGCCTTTTGGACCCCACTTACAGAGTGTGTATGCTTCTTCTGAGTAGAACATCCAGTCAACAAAGCGCATAAGTTTGATAAATTCTTTTTCTCCAAGTGTATCAAGAGCTCTCTTAGAAATCATAACACCACATTCAAGACGGCTTGTTTCTGCAAGATTCTTGTTTGTTCCAGATGGATATGCAGTTACATAGCATTTTGCACTGTCGCCGACAATTTTCTTAACACCAGCGATATCGTTAGCCATCTGAGAGCGGTTTGTAGACATAATAACAGTTTTTCCACTGTAGAATTTGTTGTGGGCAACGTCATCAGCCTGTGTGAAAGTTTCAGGATCAAGAAGTCCGTCTTTTACAAAGCTGTTTGCAACTGTTACGAGTTTTTTGAAATCATCACTGATTGAAGAAGAATAGAATTCTTTCTTGTTTTGATCAAATTTAATACCACCGTTTGAACCTTCAATTGCCCATCCTGAAAGTACGTTGTAAGAAGCACCCATCAATTTAAGAAGGTTACCGCCCTGTCCTTTTCCAGATTCACCACACCAGAGGTCAGACCAGATGTAGTCAGATTCTTTACACATTCCCTGTGCAACCATGTATTTTTTAACATTAACAAGAACATCATGCAAAGATTCCCATGTCCATGATTTTTCAAGTTCACGAATATCATAACCTGCAGCTGTGAAAATATCATCACGAACCATGATTGTATAATCCTGAAGAGCTGCCTGATGCATACCAGGGAGACGATAGAATTTTCCATCATTCTGGCGGATTGTATCAAGGTCAGGATTCATGTTGTATTTATTTACGAATGCTGTGAAGTTTGGCATGTACTGAGTATAGTCAGAAACAGCTACTACACCGCCACCTGCAACATACTGGTCTTCGCTATATACTTTTGGAATAATGAATGTAGCTGAACCAGAGTTGATTGCAAGGTTAATCTTCTGATTGTAGTCACCACTATCATAAGAAGTAATATCAAGATGAACATTTGTTACGTCTTCGATATCCTTGAAGATACCTTCAGTTTTCCAGGTATCCTGCATAGCATACCAGGAAGCATCACTGAAAGAAATTGAATAAGTTACAGGATTGTCAGAATGGAATGTTTTTCCTTCTCCAAAAGTATAACCCAAAGATGCCTCTGAAGCTTCACTTGCCTTTTCCTTCTTAGAACCAGAGCAAGCTGTAAAGAGAGCAGCTGCACACATAACTGCAACAGCAACAGTTACAATTTTTTTCATCGTTTTATCCTCCTATAAATAAAACTTTTTTATTTCAATTATGGATGAACCTAAAAAATTGCTCCAAGCCTTCGCAATTTTTTTTTACGGTTCTTCCATTATTACTCTTTTACCCCACCTAACATCATGCCTTCTACGTAGTATTTTGAAATAAACGGATAGACACAGATGATTGGCAGAGCCATAAGGACCATAGAACAAGACTTGATATTTGCAGCAATCTGCATTTTTTCTGCACTAGCCTCGCCAGGGTCAGCTGATGTAGATGCACCAGAAATAACAGTCTTAAGATAATAAGCAACCGGCCACATTTCCTTTTTATCAAGATAAAGGAAGGCATTGTACCAGTTGTTCCAGTAACCTACAGCATTAAAAAGAATCATGGTTGCAATAATAGGCATAGAAAGAGGAAGAACAATTTTTACAAAAATCCCTACCGGACTAAGACCATCAAGTTCGCCAGCTTCTTCCAAATCGTGCGGGATTTCCGAAAAGAAGGATTTCATAAGGATTATGTAGTAGGTACTGAGCAAAGACGGAATGATAAATCCGGCAACCTTATTTACAAGATGAAGCTTCATCATCAAAACGTAATTTGGAATCAAACCGCCACCGAAATACATTGTAAAGATTACGAACTTAGTAAGGACTTTATAGCCTTTCAATTCTTTTTTTGAAAGCGGATATGCCATACAGCAACTGAAAACAAGAGAAAGGAAGGTTCCAAGAACAGAATAAATTACCGTATTTTTATAAGAGTGCATAAATTCACCCTTTGCAAATACAGATTTATAAGTTTCCAAATTGAATCCAATAGGTAATAAATTAACCTTTCCCATTGTAATTGCTTCTTCAGAAGAAAAAGACTGAGCTACCAGATACAAAAACGGATACAAAGTTGCCGCGCATACAAGCAGCATTATAATTGTATTAAACCATTTGAAAACAATATATCCTGTTGATTCTTTTACTTTAACACCAGTTTTTTCAGACATTTTTTAATTCCTCCACTACCACAAACCAGATCCGGAAACTTTCTTTGAAACTCTATTTGCCATAGTAAGCAGGAAGAGATTTAACAAAGCTTCGAATAAACCAACCGCCGTTGCATAACTGTAGTTGCCGGAACCAAGACCCATTCGGAAAACAAAGGTAGAAATAATATCTGCCGTTTCATAAGTCATAGGATTATATAAGAGGAATACTTTTTCAAAAGCACCACCAGAACCAACAAGTCCACCAATATCCAAAATTAAAAGAGTCGTAATTGTTGGAAGAATGCAAGGAATAGTTACATGCCATACCCGCTGAAAGTGATTTGCACCATCAACCTCTGCCGCTTCATACAAGGAAGGATTAATTCCTGCAATTGCTGCCAGATAAAGGATTGTACCCCAGCCCAATGCCTGCCAGACACCAGAAATTACGAAAATCGGATTGAAATATTGAGGGAAAGCAATAAAGGAGATTTTATCGCCACCAAAATGCGCAATCAACTGATTCAAAGGGCCACTTGTAGAAACCAGCTCGCGAATCATACCTGTAACAATTACCATGGAAATAAAGTGCGGAAGATAGGAAACGGTCTGTACAAACTTTTTCCACCACAAAGCCTTAATTTCATTCAATAAAAGTGCAAAAATCAAAGTCAACGGAAAGCGCACAATAAGATAAGAAACATTAAGTACTAAAGTATTTCTGAAAGCACGCCAAAAGGTCTTATCACCAATAAACTGCTTAAAATATTTAAAACCGCTCCATTTATCGCCAAAAAGACTGCCACCCGCACGATAACGACGGAAAGCAATAATATTTCCAGCCATTGGAATATAACGGAAAATAATGTAATAGAGAATCGGAATAAGAAGAAGGGCATAAAACTGCCAGTATTTTCTCATATACCGTTTGAAATTATCAAACTTTGTTCTTTCACCAACTATTTTTACCTGACTTTTAGAAGACATTTTTCCTCCACTGCTCCTCCGAAAAACCAGAAGAAACAGGAATTATAGAAAACTAGCATTCTTGTATACTTGCATACTAGTCTATCTGTTTATAAATGATAAATTATATTTCTTATTTGTCAAGAAAAAAATAATGCAGAAAGTATAAAAAAATATAAACTTGTATACCAGAAAGGATTTTTTCTATTAATATTCTAGTTGACTAGTTTTTTTTCCTATTTTAGAATTAAAGGATGAAAAAGACAGAAAAAGAAAATAAAGAATCCAACAGAGATTATGCGCTCAGAATTATCCGTGATAATATCATCAATCTGGAATTACAGCCAGGAAGCATGATTAGTGAACAGGATATTGCTGATGAACTGAAGCTTTCTCGTACTCCTGTACATGAAGCCTTGCAAGAACTGGCACGCACAAAAATTATTGAAATCCTTCCGCAGAGAGGCAGTCTTGTAAGCCTGATTGATATGAAGTTAGTTGAAGAAGCCGTTTTTATACGTGCGGTAGTTGAATCAGCTGTTACAGAACTTGTCTGCGAGATTGCCAGCGAAAAAGACATCACCAGACTTGAAGAAAATGTTAATCTTCAGGAATTTTATCACTCTAAAAAT
>JAILQA010000513.1 GCA_024699205.1 Treponema sp.
CCCATTCTGAGCACATTGTAGGCGGTAGAAATACTCAAGCCGGAAAGAAATTCAAAAAGAACAAGATTTGGAACAAGACGTTTCATTTTTTTGTCGAGACCGAGCTGATACTTTTTGATGTTTCCGGAAGCCTTAAGAACCTTGATGTTTTCCAGGTATTCCTGAATACCATCTGTTATTGAAAGTTTTATGTTTCTGTTTTTCTGATGAGTTTTTCCAGAAATTGGATCGCACAGAGCCATGGCAATTGCAGCTACAGGAACAACAGAAAACAAAGCTAGAGTCATTTTTACATTTACAAAAAAGAGGGCAATTACGGTAACCGCGATTCCAATAAAACCGCCTATAAATTCTGTCAGCTGATTTGCAAGAATACCCTCTATAATTCCTATGTCATCCATGATTGTAGAAGTAAGGTCGCTTAAATCATGCTTTGAAAGAAAGCTTTCCGGCAGACGTCTGAGCTTATCTGCTACTCCCATTCTTAGCGCGAGGTTTTCTTTTGAAGCACTAAGGTATTTTTCCTTATACATTTTTCTATAGGCAAAATACAGGGCAAGAACAATTGCCGTGCCTACAGCAAAAGTTAACACAAGCGAAGAATCCAGTTTCCGGCCACCCGCAAAAGCTGCAAACATTTTTGTAATAGCCTGGTAAATCAAAATCAAAGGCAACATTGCGAGAATCTGAAAAACTGCGAGCCACACAGATGATTTATAAATTGCACGGCGACCATTCTTTGTAAGGGTTTTTAATATACTAAGCATTTTTTTCTCCTTTCTTCTGTTTGCCAATTTTCCAACTGATTGCCTTTGAATATTCATTGACCATTGTCTGATATTTTCCTTTGAGCTTCATAAGCGAATCGTGATTTCCTTCTTCAACAATTTTTCCGTTTTCTACAACACAGATTTTATCTGCATTACGTACGGTGGACATTCTGTGAGCTATCATAATTACGGTTTTGTTTTTAAGAAGCTGTTCAAAGGCCTTACGGATAAGGAATTCATTTTCTGCGTCGGCAAAGGCAGTTGCTTCGTCAAGAATGATTACCGGCGAATCTTTTAAGATTGCACGGGCAATTGCAATGCGCTGGATTTCTCCGCCCGAAAGATAAACGCCTTTAGAACCAAACATTGTATCAATTCCCTTTGGAAGCTTTTCAAGAATATCATCGCACTGGGCAAGCTGAAGGGCTTGGAGAATCTGGTCACGGCTTGCATCAGGCTTATATAGGGCAACATTGTCTGCAATGCTCATTTTTAAAAGACTGTTTTCCTGGAATACAATACTAACACAATTATTCAAGTCTTTTTCGCTGATATCTTTGATGTTTACTCCGCCAAAAAGAACCTGTCCCTGCGTTGCATCACGAAGACGGGCAGCCAGAGAAGCAATTGTACTTTTGCCTCCACCAGAAAGTCCAACAAGAGCAGTAGTTTTCCCCTCAGGGATTTCAAGGTTTATACCGTCCAAAGCAAGCGGAAGATTTTCTGCATAACGGAAGCTGACATTTTCAAAATTAATGCCGTATCCGGCAGGCTTAGCATTACCTTTATATTCCATTGGTTTTTCATTAAGAATAACCTTCAGAGATTCCATGGCTTCATCAACTATAATTGTTTCAGAAGAGTTACTCATAATTCGTTTTAAGATTGTTACTTCCATTGGAATTATTGATGCAAAGAAAACAAAAGAGCAGACAAGGTTCATCGAGTTACCCCCTTTGTTGAAAAGAAAAAGGGCAGTAGGAACCAGGGCATAAAATACACTGTTGATTGCTGTATTGTAAAGACTGTCTGCCTTTATCATAGAAATTGCAAATTTATAAACATAATCACAAAAGCTGTTTACGGCATTTTTATAACGCGAAAAAGATTCTGCTGTCTGACCAAAAGTTTTCATAACAGGAATTCCGCGCACATATTCAACAGCCGCATTAGACATATCCTTGGAAGCCTGCTGATATTTATGCACAAACTCACCGCCGTTGCCCATCATAATTGCCATTAAAAGCACAAAGCCGATGATTACTGGAATCAGACAGGCAACAGAAAGCAGCACGCTGTAACGGAACATAAAAACAATAAAAGCAATCGGCAGGACAATAGACATTGTTGTATTTGGAATCTGATGGGCCATCATAGTTTCTGTTGCGTCTGTATTTTTTTCTATAAGCTTACGAAGACTTCCGCTTGGGTTAGAATCGTGAAAGCCTCCCGGCAGAGTTCCTATATGATTTATGAGCTTTCTTTTAAGGCGCATGACTGTATTAAAGGCTGTGATGTGCGAGAACAAAAGTGAAAGCCCGTAAAGTCCGTAGGCTGCACAAACTGCGAAAACAATTCCCTTGCCATATTCACAAAGAAGGTCAACATTAATTACCTTGAGGTTTCCAAAGTTTAAGATAAGCTCTCCGGCAATTTTATAAACATAGGTATAGGCATAAATATTTTCAATTGCAGAAAAGGCTGCAAAAATTACGCTGAATACCATTGTAATTTTAAATGGCCCCATTGATTTAATCAGAAAGGGCATGTTTGATTTTTTCTTCATTTTTTTACTCCTTGTTGAAACAGCGTTTCAATGAATATCTTAAAAACTGTCTGCTTTCATGAGACAGTCAGTACAATTTTAGGTGGTAAAGCTAAAAATTGCTTTCGCAATTTTTTTAACGCTTTGCTATTAAACACCGCGCACCAGTGCGCTTACACATTATTTTCTTTGAGATGCTTTCTCAAAATGAGCCAGCCGAGGAAAACTCCACCAAAAGCCATAGCAAAAACTGTAAGAGTAGAAACAATGCCCATATAACCTGTTGTAAAACGGACCATTTCTTCCATTGCTTCCGGTGTTTGACCGCGGCCAATCCATTCTGTTTTATAGCTTTCAAGGAAGAACCAGCTTGGAACAATTGTACCCCAGGCCTGCCCAACATGGAATATTCCAGAAGCAAGTGCAACCTTCCATACAGCAGGCTTTTCTTCGCGGGAAGCAATAAAATCAGCAATGAGAGCGCCCACCATTGAAGTTATAATCCATGGCAGATATCCTGCACCCATTATTGAAAAAAGAAGCAGACAGATTGCCTGCATTATTGTGAACTGGAAAAATTTACCAACCTTGCGGGTTACAAAAATCATAACGGCACCGGTAAGAAGTCCACAAATTCCAGGACTTACTGCATGACCAAACTGACCCAAGACCATAA
>JAILQA010000521.1 GCA_024699205.1 Treponema sp.
TTGCTGTTTACTCGTACAGGAATGTTTCCGGTTACAATCCATTCCATAACCTTGCGTTCAGCTTCTGCACGATTTTTACAGCCAGTAGATTTGTTGTTGGAAAGACTTCCATCTGCAAGACGGATTTGAGCGTAATAAAACCCAGTATGGGCTTTAAAAATTAAATAGGGCTTAGCCATATTCACCTCACTAAGACCGTAAACAAGTTACTTTAATTGTTTACTTAAATTAGTAATTTGAATCACGCTAAGCCCTACTTTATTGGGTTTAGTAGTGCGCTAAGTCTATATAACATATAGATTTAGCAGTATAGCGGGGGCAGGACTCGAACCTGCGGCCTCCGGGTTATGAGCCCGACGAGCTGCCAACTGCTCTACCCCGCGTCGTGTGTCGGTATATTATAAGATATGAAAAAAAAAGTCAATAGTTAGAATTGAATCCCGTTAATTCTTATCAAAAAAATCATGGGATTTTTCCACATTTATAAACAGAAGGAGGGGAAAGCCTTCCCCTCGCTCCAGCCGTAAAGCTCACTCCAAGTTTTTCTCCGAAAAACTCATGAACAACGCAACACAAGTTTACCAGTTTAATCTCGGTGTTTACGTCTTCCGCTACCCCTTCTCCTAAGGGCACACAAAACACACCAAGAGGAATCTCTCCTCCCCAATGCTTTCACTAATTCTTAACTGCCCTTAAAAACCCGAATCGGGGCCATCAGTACCCCATGATAATTTACAGTAACTCATCTTTTCTGGAAAATCATTTTCAAAAAAACAGCTCTACCCTGCTTACACCAGAGCAAACGCATTATAAAAGACTATCTATAATGCAGAAACCCTTCTGCCTAACCCCGCAGAACCATTTCCTTCTTCATACTTCTTCACCCTTCCTCAACCTTCTACATCATCCCTCTTCATCATTCCTCATCGCCACATACTTCAACCTGCACTCCAAAACCGCCAGCAGAAGCACAACCACAAAGAACCACCTGATACCCGACCTGAAGCCGATGAAAAAATCATACAACCCATGCAAAATCACCGCCTCCAAAAAATACCAGACCTTGAATTTCTTATGGAAGCAGCTGTACACAAAAAGCCCGCACAAACCACTGCAGGCCGTATGAAGAATATCCGAAGTCAACAGTCGGCTCAAAATCAGCGAGTACAAAAAAGTTCCGTCACGATTCACCGATTTCTGAAGGTTATCCAAGAAATAAATCACCGATTCAAAACATCCAAAAGACAAACCAAACAGAAGAGACAAACACAAAAAGTTCAAAAGCGAAAAATCCCTCTTAGTCACCGGAACAAGCGGAAGAATAAAGGCCGCCTTAAAAATCTCTTCCAAAAAACCGTACATCAAAAGCGACTTAAGCAACGAAAAAAACACAAGATTCCCGCTGGTCGTCGTAAAAGCATCACTCGGAATAAAAAATTGAATTATCGAACTCGGAAAAATCGCCACCAGCCCAAGCACAATCGCAATCAGCAGGTGCAGCAGCTTAATCTTAGCCTTCAGAAAAAAAATCAAAAATCCCGCAATCAGAGGAATAAAACAAATCAAAATCGAAATCGCTAACTTCAAAAACATACAATAATATTAAATCAGATTTCCATTTTTTTCCACACAGTTTTTTCTATTCAGGGCGCATCCAGCAACTAATCCCTCTCACAAAAAAAACAAATTGCCTTCCCACCTCTTTGATGTCATAATAAAATCATACCAACAAACAAGGAAAAACCATGCCGACACTTATACAGACAATCGCTGCCAATAAAGTCCGAAAAACCTTTGGCTCAGGAGACAAAAAACGCGACGCAGGGCAAACCACTCCCAATGATATTCTTCGCTTCGACAATATTCTTTACGGAAATAAAGGCATACAATCTGGCGGAATAAAATCATTGAGCAAAAAATACCAGCAGAAGTATCAGCTGCTGGATGTCTACCGTCCAAAAGACGCTCTCAACGCCGAAAACGCTCTAAAAAAACTCCCGGTAATTGTCAGTATTCATGGTGGAGCCTGGGTTTATGGCGACAAGGATGTTTACCAGTTCTATTGCATGAAGCTTGCTCAGCGAGGCTTTGCTGTCGTTAATTTTTCCTATCGGCTTGCCCCGGAATCAAAGTTCCCGGCTTCTCTTGAAGATACAGAAAATGTTTTCCGCTGGCTTGCCAATCCAGACAATGCAGAAAAATATGGTTTTGATTTGAACAACGTTTTTGCAGTTGGAGATTCCGCCGGAGCCCACCTGCTTACCCTCTATGCCTCTGCAATTACAAATAAAGATTACGCCAAGAATTATAATTTCATTGCTGATGGAATCTTCTATAAAAATCACATTAAACTCCGAGCCGTCGCCCTTAATTGCGGCAAGTACAACATGTCTGCGGAATTAGAAAAAGACAAGCAGATGCAGTTTCTTCTGTCAGGACTAATGCCCCAAAAAGGAACAAAAGAAGAACTCGATCTTATAAATGCCCATACCCACATCACAAAGGATTTTCCACCAGCATTTGTAATGACTTGTTTTGGAGATTTTTTATACGATCAGGCACCTGTTATTTGTCAGGCTCTTGAAGCTGCCGGCGTAAAGCATGAATACCACTGCTATGGTTCACAGGAAAAACCTCTCTGGCACGTTTTCCATTGCGATCCCAAGCTGCCCCAAGCTGTCACCTGCAATGATGACGAGTGTGCCTTCTTCAAAAATCACTTCCAGCCCATAAACTGATTTTTCACACGTAGACGCTCTGAAGATCGCAAACGCACCAGTATCCTGATTAATTACATTTTTTATACAACATACTCGGCCGCCCGCCCGTGCTGTAATTTATATCCTCTGTTATGATTTTTGCTTTTACAAGATAGTTCATATAAGTTCTTACAGTAACAATCGAAATCCCCAGCGCCTCCGAAATCATATCGGTACTGCTCCAGCCGGAATTAGAATCAAAATACGAAATTATCCTTGAAAGCGTTTTCTTCTGGATTCCTTTTGGTAAGGCTTCCATAGCTTCCTGCTCTCTAGAATTACCCGCCACAGTCAAATCTGTCTGCCCAATTGAAGTTTCCTGAGCAAAAAGATTATCCACACAAGACTGATCCATCACAGAGTTCTCATTCAAGAGCTGTTTTTTAGCCTTAAACTTTTCCAAAGAAGCCGCAAATCTCTCAAAAGTAAAAGGCTTGATAAGATAATCATGCACCCCAAGATGCACAGTTTCTTCTATTGTATTACTGTCATTCGCTGCCGTAACCATTATTACTTCAGCCGTTTTCTTCATTGTGCGGATTTTTTTGAGGGTGTCAGTTCCATCCATCACCGGCATGTAAACATCAAGCAAAATCAAATCAACATCGTTCTCACCAAGAAAATCAATCGCTTCTAATCCGTTCCTGCACATGCCCGCGACTTCAAAACCGTCTACTTTTTTTACAAACTGACTGTTTATCATCGCGACCATCGGATCATCTTCAACAATTAGAACCCTGTAATTCATCACTGCCCCCAACACGAACGTTCTCTTTTATCGCTCACTCATAACGTTCACTTTTATATACATGTCTACTATTTATCAATCTGTACCATAAAACAGGTACCGCGACCTTCTTCCGTTTCAAACGAGATTTTTCCGCCCATACTCTGAACCAGCTGCTTTGTATGAAAAAGCCCGATTCCACGACCTTCGCCCTTTGTCGAAAATCCCAGTTCAAAAATCTTTTCCCCAATTTCCTTAGGGATTCCACCGCCAGTGTCTTTTACTGTAATCAAAAGGCTGTCTGGTTTTGTATACACACCCAAAGTAAGTTCCTTGACCGCCTCATATCCACCGGCTCCAGAAACCTTATTCATTTCATCAATTGCATTATCAATCAGATTTCCCGTAATCGTAACCAGAGCTTCCGATGGAATATCAATATCTTCAGACCTGAAACAAAGCCCATCCTGTAAAATAAATTTGACATCACATTCCGAAGCCCGTGCAATCTTTCCCACAATCAAGGCCGCAAAGGAAGGATTTTCTATAGCGTTCATAACCTTGCTTATAGTTTCCCTCTGAATCATAGAAATATTCTGAATATACGATACCGCCTTGTCATATTCCCCAATCTGAATCAAGCCCAAAATTACATGCAGCTTATTAGTAAAATCATGATTGTTGGCCCGCATAGAATCCACAAGGATTTTTGTACCCTCAAAATCTTCCGTAAAAGAAATAAACTCCCTTTTAATCCTCTTGTAAATCACCCCGGAAACCGCAAGCTCAACTAAAACAGAAAGCAGCGTAACTGTCAAAAAAAGTGCAACAATTTTATAAGTCACCTGAGCCATAGATGATTTCAAACGGATTGTCATTATAAAACCCTTGTAAACCAGTTTCCCACTCGCACTTCCATTTTCCAAAGCATAAACTGCCGAATAAGTACGTCGCTGAGGACCAGAAGGACCAATATCATCTTCCGTATAATAACCTGATGGATGCTTAGAAAAATCAGGAATCGTTCCGTCATATTTCGTATTTATAAGTTCATGATGAGTGTGATAGATTCTCGTCCCATTAGAATCTACAATAGAAACAATATCAACCCCCGAAAGAGTCTCCACAATTTCGTCCATATAATCCCGCAATTCCGACCGAGAATAATCCCTTGTAAAACCATAAAGCCGCGTAATCAGCTCCGAAGTATTCAAAAGATTCTCGCTGAACTCCTGCTCATTCGCCCTTATACTTATAATCATTCCCCCAGCACTCAAAAAAACCGTAATGAGCAGAATAAGAATAAGCTGTGTCTTTTTAATTTCCTTCCGAATCGCATTAAGATTACTAATATTTTTCTTCATATTATTAATCGATTATACATCATTTTTTTTAAAAAGTTGACTTTTGAAAGTAAAGAAAATCCCCATGAGGGGGAAAGGCCTTCCCCCTGGTCTCAGCCCTGAACTGACCCCAGAAAGTTAGACACTTTTTGGAGGTTAGAAAATGGGAGTTACAATTCCTTATCCAATTGACTTGAGAGTAAAGGTTTTGGCAGAATACAAGGCAGGAGTTGTCGGTTACAAAACACTTGCAGTCAAAT
>JAILQA010000522.1 GCA_024699205.1 Treponema sp.
GCTTCTGGGATGCATCAAAATACCAGGTTGGCGGTAGTCCTGCAAGCTATGACAAGCAGTTTGTACGCGACTGGCTTAAAGAACACAATCTTGCTGGAGATCCTACAATCAAGGAAATCCCTGCTGAGGTTGTTGCAAAGACAAGTGCAATTTATAAAGAATGTCAGACTCGCATTTGCAGAAAATAAAAAATCAAACTTTTTTCTGAAAATAATTAACTTTTTTCATAAGAACAGCAGAATTTTTTCTGCTGTTTTTTTTATATTCCAAAATTTTTCAACGAAAATTCCTAAAAATCTTCATTCAAAAGCAAGGTTTCTGGGCTTATTATTAGCATGTAATAAAAAAAAGCATCTATTAGGAGGAAAATTAGATGAAAAAAAGCGTAGTTGTTCTTGTTGCACTTTTGTGTGCAGTTTCGTTGTTTGCCGCTCCAAAAAAGAAGGCAAAAAAAGCAGACAAAAAAGGTGATAATACTATAAAAATTGGTATTATTAACAACCCTCCATCAGAATCTGGATACCGTGCTGCTAACGTAAAAGATTTTGAATCGGTATTTACAGCTGCAAAAGGCTACAAGGTTTCTTCTTTCTACAGCCTTAAAAATGATGAGCAGTTAAATGCTGCTTCTCAGTTCATTACTGATGGTGTAGACTACATTCTTCTTTCTGCTGCTGCAACAGACGGTTGGACATCTGTTCTTAAAAAGGCAAAGCAGAACGGAATTAAAGTATTCCTCTTTGACCGAATGATTAACGTTTCTGAAGACTTGTACGAAGCTGCTGTAGTTTCTGACATGGCTAAAGAAGGTGAAACAGCTGTAAACTGGCTTAAAGCTCAGAATCTTCCTGTTTACAATGTAGTTCATATCCAGGGAGCTATGGGATCTGACGCTCAGATTGGTCGTACAGGTGCTTTGGATGCAGAATTTGCTGCAGGAAAAATGAAAAAAGTTGTTCAGCAGACAGCTACATGGGACGAAGCAGAAGCAAAGAAAATCGTTGAATCTGTTATCAACTCTAAAGAAGATTTCAACGTAATTTATGCAGAAAACGATGGTATGGCTAAGGGTGCAGTTGCTGCTCTTGACGAAGCTGGTATCACACATGGTGTAAACGGAAAAGTTGTTGTAATGGGATTTGACTGCAACAAATGGGCTTTGCGTGAACTTAAAGCTGGTAACTGGAACTATGATGGACAGTGCTCTCCATTCCAGGCTTCTGTAATTGAAAATATGATTAGTACTGGAAAAGTACCTTCAAAGAAGATCATTTCAGACGAAAAAGGATTTGATGCAAAGAAAATCACACAGTCTGACATTGATACATACGGTCTTGGTGACTAAACTCCTAAGTATTTTGTAAAACGTTTTGAATCAGGCGTAAAGTATGTATAAGCCGCATATTTTACGCCTTTTTTTTGAAAATATTTGCTGGTAATAAAATCAGCCTTCAGGAAAAAATATGGAAGATAAAATTGTTTTAAGTGCGCATGGAATTAATAAAGAGTTCCCTGGGGTAAAGGCTCTTCAAAATGTAGACTTTACTTTGAGAAAAGGTGAAATCCATGCTTTAATGGGAGAAAACGGAGCCGGAAAATCTACTCTGGTAAAAGTTCTTACCGGTGTTTATGAAAAGGATGCCGGTGAAATACGAATTGCAGGCTTTGATAATCCTGTTTCTATCCGTTCTCCACAGGATGCCCAGAATCTAGGCATCTCAACAGTATATCAGGAAATAACTCTCTGCCCAAATCTTACAGTAGCAGAGAATATGTATATAGGTCGCGGAAACTACAAGTTTGTAAACCGCCGCGCTCAGGAAAAATCGGCAACGCTTCTTCTTGAAAAACTTAATATCCCGGCAAAGGCAGGGCAGCAGCTTGGAACCTGTTCTCTGGCAGTTCAACAAATGGTTGCGATTGCTCGTGCCGTAGATATGGATTGTAAGGTTCTTATTCTTGACGAGCCTACATCTTCACTTGATGAACATGAGGTTGAGCTTCTTTTTAGCCTTATGCGGGATTTAAAAGAACGTGGAGTAGGTATTATCTTTATTACTCACTTCCTTGAACAGGTATACGAAGTTTGCGATAAAATTACAGTGTTACGTAATGGAGAACTTGTTGGAGAATATACAATTGCTGATTTGCCTCGGGTAAAACTTATCTCTGCCATGCTGGGTAAAGACATGGAAGATATGACTAATCTTAAAAATCAAAAGCGTCCTTACACAGGAGCCAGCGAAGTTGTCTATGAAGCAAAAGGTCTTTCAAGTTCAGAAGGGGTAAGACCCTTTGATTTTGCAATCAATAAAGGTGAAGTTAATGGCTTTACTGGTCTGCTTGGTTCAGGACGAAGTGAAAGCGTTCGTGCAATTTTTGCTGCCGATCGTGTTACAGGTGGAAAAGTAAAAGTTAACGGACGTGATGTTAAAATCACAAAACCAAAAGATGCTATGCAAAACGGAATAGGCTATCTGCCAGAAGACCGCAAGGGAGACGGAATAATTCAGGATTTGTCTGTACGTGAAAATCTTATTCTTGCTTTGCAGGTTCTAAATGGCTTTACAAAACCACTTTCCCGCGCAGAACAGGAAAAGCTTGCAGATGAATTTATTGAAAAGCTTCAAATAAAAACTGCTTCAAAAGAAACTCCAATAAAATCTCTTTCTGGTGGAAATCAGCAAAAGGTAATTCTTGCCCGCTGGCTTCTTACACATCCCCAGTATCTTATTCTTGATGAACCGACACGCGGTATTGATGTAGGAACAAAGCTTGAAATCCAGAAGCAGGTTCTTAAACTTGCAGAAGACGGGGTAAGCGTAACCTTTATTTCTTCAGAGATTGAAGAAATGCTTTCTGTCTGTCAGCGTCTTATTGTTATGCGAGACCGTAAAATCGTTGGTGAACTTAAGGATGCAATGTTAAGACAGAATGTAATCATGCAGACTATTGCGGGAGGCAAGGCTCAAAATGGCTAATAAAATTACTAATCAAATAAAAAAACTCTTTCAGTCTCAGCTTGCAATTCCAATTGTTGCTCTGCTGATTCTGGTTATTTTTAATCTTATTCGAGATCCATCTTTCTTTTCGATTGTAATAAAGAAAAATAATTTTGGAAACACAGTTCTTTCAGGAAACCTTATCAGTATCCTAAATGGTGCTTCTGAGCTTGTTATTCTTTCAATTGGAATGACCCTGGTAACTTCAGCGACAAAAGGACAGGATATTTCCATAGGTGCCGCCGCCGCAATTGCAGGTTCCGTTTTTGTAAAAGTTCTGAGAGCCTGGAGTAGCAATGGCGGCACAATTCTTCTAGGACTTATTCTTGCATGTTTAGTTGCAATTATTTTTTGTTTATTCAACGGTGTCCTTATTGCTAAGTTTAATATTCAGCCTATGATTGCCTCTTTGATTCTCTATACAGCAGGAAGGCCAATTGCCTATTGGATTAACGGTGGTGCAACTCCGAATGTAGAAAGTCCGCTTCTTACCTATATCGGTGGATTTATTCCTCATATTGCAATTCCAACTCCGATTATTGTTGTAATAATATTTATTGTGCTGATAAATCTCCTTTTGAAAAAGACAACGCTCAGCCTTTACATTCAGTCTGTCGGAATTAATGAAAGGGCAGCAAAACTCAACGGTATTAATCCTGTAATGATGAAGCTGGTTGTTTTTGTAATTCTCGGCGTTTGTGTCACAATGGCTGGTTCAATCAATGTCTGCCGAATCGGACTTATCAATCACGAAACAATTTTGCTTGATATTGAAATGGATGCAATTCTTGCGGTTGCTATTGGTGGTAACTCACTGGCCGGCGGTAAATTTAAGCTTTCCGGTTCAATTCTTGGTGCTTATATAATTCAAGCTTTGACAATCACTTTATATGCAATGAAGGTTTCTTCTACAGCAGTAAAGGCCTACAAGGCAATTGTAATTATCATAATCGTGGTTGCAGGTTCACCTGTTGTAAAATCTTGGCTTGGTCAGCTCAAAAATAAGATTGTAGAAAAGAAGGGGGCTAAATAATTATGGCAAACATATTTACAAATCTTTTTGGTAAAAAAGAAAACAGGCAGCCGCTTTCTAATACGACACTGCTTCTTACAATTACAATCTGTACTTTTGTAGGAATGTACCTTTTAGCAATGCTTATCTGGGGTGGGGGATTCTTAAATCCACAGCAGTTCCTGGATTTGTTCAATAACAATGCTTATCTGATTGTTACGGCTTGTGGTCTTACAATTGTTATGATTACTGGCGGAATTGATATTTCTGTAGGTGGATCAGTTGCCCTGATTACTATGGCTTCTGTTGTTTTTATGGAAGATCACGGCGGCGGAATCTTCAGTTCAATTTTAATTGCACTTGGAATTGGTCTTGCTATGGGCTTGGTTCAGGGATATTTTGTTGCTTATCTTAAAATCCAACCTTTTATTGTAACTCTGGCAGGAATGTTCTTTACCCGAGGAATGACAACAATTGTAAGTAAGGTTCCACGTACTGCAAACAATGAACTTTTTCTTACTCTAAAAGATCATTATATCAATATTCCTTTTCTGGGAACTTACGCACGTAACGGCAACTGGATTCCTTCTTCAATTGAAGTTGGAGTTGTGATTGCCCTGCTTGTAGTTTTGCTTTTGTGGGCTATGCTCAAATGGACTCGCTTTGGTCGCAATCTTTATGCAGTTGGTGGTAACAGCGAAAGTGCCCTTATGCTTGGTATAAATGTTCAGAGAACCCAGTTCTTTGCTTATGTATTATGCGGTCTTCTGGCTGGAATTGCCGGTTTCTGTTATCTGCTTCATACTGGAGCTGGAAATGCTTCCAATGCAAGTGGTGCCGAAATGCAGGCAATTGTTTCTTCAATTATTAGAGGAACCTTACTCAGCGGTGTTGTAGGAAGTGTCGAAGGAACCTTGTTTGGCGTTATGTCGCTCAAGACAATCAACAATATTGTTGTTGCTTCTGGTTTACGCGAACCATACTGGCAGAGTATTACAACCGGTCTTATGCTTGC